>VXXH01000515.1 GCA_009835515.1 Candidatus Poribacteria bacterium | reverse complement strand
CATCAATCTAAATCCACAGGAAGCTGCAGCCTACAAGAATCGCGCGCGTGCAAACGAGGCACTTTGACAACATGACACGGCAAAAGCAGATTTTGAAAAAGCAAAGGAACTTGATGCGAATATCGCGAAATAAATTATACGAGATATATACAGATTTTCAATTCATGTGCCTTCTGAATGTTTCATGTTGGCATTATAATTTTTCACAACTTCAGTCAGAAATCGTTGATAGGAATTTGTAACGCGGATTCTAAAACTAGCAAATATTTCTACTCCGCTCAGAAGGTACGCCACAAAGATTAATTAGCGTAAAATTCTACAATGGAGGCAATATGAAAAATAAAGCAGAACCTGGTGATACTGCTGGACTGACCAACGATGAAATCGCGCAAAAACTATTGGAGCTTTATACGATTTTGATTGTCGCTGACTACCCGGAAGACCACGCGGCGCGCTACCCGCGTTTAGCGTATACAATTTCTCGCATGGAGGCATCTGTGGCGGGACTGGTCGCTCAAGGACGGTTGAAAGAGGAGATTCCAGGTGTTGGAGATATAGTTGCTACAATCATCACTGAATATGTTGAAACCGGAACGTGCTCGAAATTGCAGGAGTACGCAAGTGATGTGCCGCAGACAATTGTTGAACTTATATCTATCCCCGGACTGGGGCCTAAAACAATTAAACTTCTGTATCAGGAGATAGGCGTTGACAGCCTCCTATCACTCCGAACAGCAATTGATGAAGGTAAGTTGAAAGGGATCAAAGGCATCGGTAAAAAAACGATAGAAAATTTTGACAGATACCTTAATGAAAATTTGTAACAAATGTTCCTAACAAGTCAATGTAGGTGTTTTTGCTTGGGTGTTCCCCGCAGGTTGAGCGGAAAAAGCGAGCCAAAGTGCGTAGCTCGTAATGAAATGGAGAGCGGACTTGAGAACGGAACACCAAAGTTCAAACCTGTGTTGTTTAACCGCAAGGAAAGTTAAAAAAATGGCAAGTGCACGAGATACAGGTGAAATGGTTGATGGCAAAAAACATGGGTATTGGATTACCTATTACGCGAACGGGTTCAAGCGGAGCGAAGGAAACTATATTCACGGCAAGAAAGATGGTCCCTGGATCCAATATCACAAAAATGGGAACAAGGCGAGCGAAGCCACCTTTCGCGACGGCAAGAACGAAGGCGACTATATCTGCTATTATGAGAACGGAAACCGCAAATGGGGCGGTCCTTATAGGAAACATGATGGTGGCTCCGCTGATGGTAGAAAAGAAGGGGTCTGGCTCTGCTATGAAGAAGATGGCGAAACGGTGTGGCGCATCATCACCTACAAGAAAGGCGGGGCTCGCGCGAAACCCGATGAATTCCCGCTCGGTGTCTGCGAGGTTTGCGGTGAGGGCAGACGTTCAACCTGGGGCGACACCTGCCCACAATGTGGGGCAGATATTTCTGACTGACCCTCAAAAATTCCGAAGTTTTTTGTCTGCGTTGGGTTTCAATGGATAAATAAACAAACCCACAAAAAGCTGAGGAAAAAACAATTGAAAACGGACTCAGAGTTTTGGTGTGCTTTGGTGTTGTTGATGGCGTTTTTTGCTTTACAACTCCCAAGCATAATAAAGGCTGATACAGAAACCGAATCCGCTCACAGAGTTGCAACTGCCGTCCGCATTAAAGACGCACCGCCACAATTAGATGGTGTTTTAGATGATGCTGTCTGGAAAATCGCGCCTCTCCATGAAGGCTTCCGACAGCGTGACCCTGATGAAGGCGAACCTGTCTCGGAACATACCACATTTCAAGTTGCTTATGATGACGAAGCGATCTATTTCGCTGTGATGTGCTATGACAGTGAACCCGATAAAATAGTCTCGCGCCTCGTCAGACGCGACGAGTATGTGGACTCCGATAAAGTCCAGATTATTCTTGACCCGCATTACAACCGCCAACGCGGTTTTTCGTTTACTGTTTATCCGTCTGGCTCTGTAATAGACGGCATTGTTGGCGGCAGCGGTTGGAACGGCTGGAACAACGCTTGGGACGGCGTGTGGGAGGCAAAGACCCACATCCACAAAAATGGGTGGACCGTAGAATTCAGAATCCCGTTTTACATGTTCCGCTTTTCACCAAAAGATAAATATACGTGGGGACTACAGGTAGAACGTGAGATTAGTCGTAGAAAAGAGCGTGCGCATTGGCGTTTGATTAAAAAAGGTGAACCGGGGTGGATATCACGTTTTGGGGACCTCGTGGGAATTGAGGATATCCATCCGTCTCGCCATTTGGAATTGATACCCTACGCGATGGGCAGAGCAACCTTGAACAGTGGGACAGATTTGTGGGGAAATGTTGGTGGCGATGTCCAGTATGGAATTACTACCGGGACAACCCTCAATGCCACAATCAACCCCGATTTTGGGCAAGTAGAGGCGGACCCTGCCACTTTAAATCTCTCTGCCTATGAGGAGTTTTTTGAGGAACGCAGACCTTTTTTCGTCAAAGGGTCATCTATTTTTAACTTCGGAGCGGGAGAAAAACAATTCTTTTACTCGCGACGGATCGGACGCCAACCGGGGTATTTTGAGCTTCCAGAAGGTGCCACGGAACTAAGTCGTCCGGAAGCGACAACCATTCTCGGTGCTGCTAAAATCGTCGGAAGGACCAACAGCAACACCTCCTTTGGTATCATGGAGGCTGTCACAGCACCGGAATATGCGCAGATTAAAGGCGAAGACGAGCATTTGGTTGAGCCACTAACAAATTACTTTGTGGGGCGAGTGACACAAGATATTTTGCAAGGGAATTCTCGCGTTGGACTCATAACGACGGCTGTAAATCGACAGACCTCCAACGCTGCTTATACAGGTGGACTCGACTGGGATTTGAAACTGGCGAAAGAGCGGTACCAAATAAGCGGGATGCTCGCGGCAAGCCAAGCCGGAGAATTGGAAGCACGCAAGTCAGGGTATCTGGCAAATATTGAATTTGAAAAACAGGGTGGCTGGTGGCGGCTTGATACCAGTTTTAATATTCTCTCCCCAGACTTTGAAATAAATGACATAGGCTATGTTCAACGCGGCGATATGATGCGGTGGTTCTATGATCTCATGTTCAAGAAAGAACAACCCTTCAGTATTTTCCGAGAAGTGACTTTAGGGTTTTTCGGTTGGCGAGAGTGGAATTATGATGGCGTTAGCATTGGTCGCTATTCAGAGATATGGACAGATGGTAAACTGAAAAACTATTGGGACTATGACCTGTGGGTCGGACGAAATTTGGAGTCATTTAACGACGCGGATGTCCGACGCGGCGGAACGCTGATTAAGAATCCCGCAGGTTGGTGGATTTTTACACAGCTTAGAACCGATAGTCGTAAAATGGTTCAGATCGAACTAAATCCAATCTTCGCATGGGACGACGATAACAAGAGTTCCGAAAGAGAAGTCAGTCTCCGCCTGAAGATTCGCCCTATGTCAAACATTGAACTGAGTATCGGACCGATGTATCGTTACCGGATTGACGATGCACAGTGGGTCGAGTTAGTTGAAGAAAACATTGACGGACACATCAAAAAACACTACGTTTATGGCGAATTAACGAGTCAAACACTGGACTTCACCACCCGTGCGAACATTAGTTTCACACCGACACTGAGCCTTCAGTTCTATGTACAGCCCTTCATTACCATCGGCGACTATACCAACTTCAAGGAGTTAGTCGAACCGAAGTCCTATCAATTCAAACCTTATCCGCTAAAGCGAAACCCTGATTTCCACATGCGTTCGCTAAGGGGCAACACCGTCCTCCGTTGGGAATTCAGTCCCGGTAGTACCCTGTTTTTAGTATGGTCCCAATCACGTGAGGCTGCTTTAGAATCGGTGCGGGAATCGGATCTTGAGTTTCGTCCCTTGCATCGTCTGGGAAGTAGTTTCACAGATGAAGGGAAAAACATTTTCCTGATTAAATGCCGGTATTGGTTTGGAGTGTAAGTTGAAATCCTGAAATGCGTAAGTCCTAAAGTATATAAAGCACTAAAGAATCGGGTAAGATTTCCGGATTTGGAGGAAACTTATTGATGAAAAAAGCGAAGTATACAACGGCAAAGACTGACGTGGCGCGCCAAAGCACTACAAGTAAACACACAAAACAGAAAATTTATGCGATAATAATATTCACCATATCGTCGTTCAGCCTATTCGCCAACTTACAAACCTGGGCTGCGAAAAATATACAGACCGTTCAGAAAGAACTTCCGGCACTTAAAACAGATCAACCGCCTATTATTGATGGTGTTCTTGATGATGCCTGCTGGCAGGATGCACCGCAAGCTATTGGCTTCACCGACGAACGCACCGAAAAACCAGCGAAAAATCAATCCATCGGCCGCCTTGTTTATACAGACACAGCCATCTACGTCGGACTTCACCTCTACGACGATATGCCCGATAAAATTGTGGCACGTCAAACCAAAGACCAGACGCGAATTCGCGGAGAAGATTGGGTCTCCTTCAGTCTTGACCCGTTTCATACACACCAATTTTCCGACAGAAACTTCTTTATCGTAAATCCGCTCGGCACGAAATACGCACACCTCGCCACTGGACGGGCAGAGAAAAGTGAGTGGATTGGACTATGGAAAACTGCTGCCCAGATTGTGGAAGATGGATGGGTGGTAGAGATGGAAATCCCATGGCAAATGCTGGATTATCCTGACACAACTAAACCAGTGCGGATGGGTATCAACCTCGACAGAGAACAGCAACGCACTGGGGAACGTTCGTGGTGGTGCAATCTTGGTGTTCAGGAATTTCGGGAAAACGATGGACACTGGATTGATGTGCTACCCCCGCCTCGCACGCGCGAACTCAAGTTGTTACCCTATCTGATTGGGGGTATCAGTGAAAGGGAAACCGATGACAGAGAGTATACGGCTCGCGCGGGAGCGGACATCCGTTACGAGGTTGCCCCGCAGCTACGGCTCATCGGTACTGCCAACCCCGATTTTGATAACATTGAACAAGCCGTAGAAGGCATTGATTTCTCCTATGGTGAACGCTACGTGCCTGATCGCCGTCCGTTCTTTTCGGAAGGTGGCAATGTCTATCGCCTCGGTCGGCTGTTCCATTCGCGGCGGATAACGGATATGGACGGAGGGCTTAAACTCTTTGGCAAACTCGGGAAAAACACCTCAGTCGGCACCCTCGGCACATATCACCGGAACAACCAGAACGCTATTCTTCAAGTCTCTCAATCACTCACAGCAACATCTAATATCAGCGCTGCGTTCCTTTCGCATCGTCACCGGGACACTGGAGCGAACAATGTCGGTTACCTTTCCGGGGACGTGCGACACGGTAAATTTTCAGTGGGTTCTAATCTCATCCAAACTTGGGCAGACGAATCGGACGGAAGGAATGGATTCGTCAGTATAGGCTACAACGGATCGCTCTTCCAACACTACCTGTCCGCGTTTTTTGTAGATCCGGATCTCGTCAATAGACTCGGTTACCTTCCCTTCACTGGCTACCGCGGCGTAGGTTTGGGTAGTTTCATCAAAAACGAATGGCGTGAAGGATTCTTCCGCAGAGCCTCCGTTTCTGTCCAAAGCCAGATCTCTAACACTTATGAAGGTGAGGTCTTCCGGCGTGACTTCTATGTATCCTCGCTTATCCTAACGCATAGCGACTATGCGATTGCTGCTGGCTGGAGAGGAGGGCAATTTGAAGAATTCAACGATAGTGTTTTCAGCATCGGATTGCGTGCGCGTGCTTCTGACAGGTTCAATAATATCGGTATTACCTACAATTCGGGTCAACAGGCAGGTGAGAAGATTCATCGCATCAGCGGAAATCTAAATCTTCGTGCTTATGGTTTCACCGCAGGGCTTTCCTCACGGATCCAGTGGCATTTTGAGAGACGCTACCAACAGATTCTAACGCTCACTTATGACTTCAGCCCCGCCTTGAGTCTTGGCAGTCGGTTAATCTGGCAAGACGAGAGTATCAACATCTACTTCGCATTACGCCGATCAGGCTACGTCGGTACGGACTTTTTCGTTATCCTTGGCGATCCAAACGCTTTGGAATTCAAACAGCGTCTGGTAGCAAAGGTTCTGCGAGCATTTTAACAATTGAAAACTTTGAAAGCGAGGATGATGCGATTGCTGCTCTGAGCAAAAAATCATGAAAAACAATTTAAC
>VXXH01000662.1 GCA_009835515.1 Candidatus Poribacteria bacterium | reverse complement strand
ATTAAATGTCGTGATGATGTCAGCGCAGCAAGATATCGAAATCGCCACCAAAACAATGGAGATCGGGGCAAAACGGTACATCACCAAGCCAATCAGTATCGATAAAATTCTGTCCAGTGTCCAGCCGTTTCTTGAGATATCGCGTTTATCACAAGAAAACGAGATTCTAAAATCTCAAATTATAGCAATTGATGAGATGGTCGGTGAGAGTGCCGCCATTTCACACCTTCGCTCACAAATTGACCGGGTCGCTGGAAGCGGACTCGGTGTCCTGATCTCTGGCGAAAACGGCACCGGCAAGCAGCTTGTCGCCAACGCTATTCATCAAAAGAGCGAACGTGCAGCAAAAACTTTCATTCCGCTCAACTGTGCTGCCTTGCCCGATGAACTCATTGAGAGCGAACTCTTCGGACATGAGCGCGGCGCGTTTACGGGCGCGGATTCCCGAAGGCAGGGACGTTTTGAACTCGCTGACGGTGGAACCCTTTTTCTTGATGAAATTGGGGATATGAGCCTAAAGGCACAAGCAAAAGTACTCCGCGTCATTGAAACCGGAGAAGTTGAACGCCTCGGCGGCAACCAGATCCGGACAGTTGATGTGCGTATTATCGCCGCAACTAACAAAAACCTTCCTGAAGAAATTGACAACGGACACTTCCGACGGGATCTCTTCTATCGACTAAATGTTGTACCTATTACGGTGCCACCGCTTCGGGAACGTGCGGAGGATATTCCGTTATTAGTCCAACATTTCGCCGAACATCTGCAACTCAATATGGGGTCCACTCCCAAAGCCATTGATCCGGGGGCTTACGCTGTGTTTCAAAGTTACAACTGGCCCGGGAACATCCGAGAACTAAAAAACATTGTCGAACGCCTCCTTATTATGGTGAATAGAGATGTCGTCATGGCACCCGACGTTGCGGAGGCACTGTCCCTAATACCACAATTATCCGCGTCATCTCAACTCGTAGACGATGCGCTGGATCATGGTGCCTTACAGTCGCTGCCAAGTGTAGCACTCTACAAACCGGGGACCGCCTTAAGTCAGATGATGGATACTGCCGAGGCACAGTGCATTCTGGCAGCTTTGGAAGAATTTAACTGGAACATCCGGCGTACCGCGGAGGCATTAGAGGTTGAGCGAAGCAACTTGTACAAAAAAATGAATAAGTACGGTATTTCCCGTCCGGATTCCGAGGGATAGTTTGGGCTAAAAATGCTACAGAATAACATCATCAAAAACGGCGGAATGACTCGCCTGCAACTGCTTATTCTCATCGCCATAATCGCTGTGATTGGTGTACTCTCTTTTCCACCGTGGTTAGAACAGCGTAAAGTGAGTACGGCGGATATAGATGTTGAAACCGTTGCCGTTGCTATCAAGAAATACCACAGGCATACGGGGAATTATCCGACGAGTTTGGATGCACTGGTGGCGGATCCGGGTGTTGCGGGGTGGCGCGGGAATTATCTGGGATCTGTTCCTGAAACGCCTTGGGGCGGTCGCTATGTACTTCTTCAAGATAGCTATAAGGTAGGGATAGCGAAAAATCACCCACGCGCCCCCGAAAAATATCGAGTCGGCGGTGTTGCGGAAATCAGCAGAGTTTATCACTCCGACGCGCAGCTCGGTGAGAAATATTGGTGGTAATTAGTTATCAGTTGTCAGTTTGCCTCGCAGTGAGAGTTAATATCTTGTGGCAGTCGCCTCATAGGTAACTACCACAGCATATCTCTTTAACTGATAACTGAAAGGTTTTTCATGCCTCGCAGTGAGAGAAAACCGAACTGATAACTGAAAACTAACAAAAAAATATGTGGGTCTTTATTTTTCTCTTTGGTTTAGCAATTGGTAGTTTTCTCAATGTCTGTATCTACCGAATTCCACGCGAAGATCTATCGATTCATTCGCCACGCCGCTCCTTTTGTCCCGCATGTAGTGAACCGATAAGTGTCTACGACAATATTCCGATCTTGAGTTATCTGATTTTGCGCGGAAAATGTCGGCATTGTAGTGTGACAATTTCAATGCTGTATCCGTTAGTTGAACTGGCAACGGCGGGATTGTATCTCTTTCTATATTACCGTTTCGGGTTGACCCTCGAATCTCTGCTCGCGCTCGCTTTCGTCTCAGTGCTACTGCCGATCTCCGTCATTGACGCACAACACTATATCATTCCAAACGTCCTCATCGTGACGGGATTAATTCTCGGTTTCGGGATCGTCTGTGGAATTGCGTATCAACGCGCTGATGTCTGGTATCTCCTGATACGCCTGATTGGTGCCGTTGCCGGTGGAGGTGTATTATGGTTGATTGCGGTGATTGGGAGCGCAGTCTTACGCAAAACAGCAATGGGCGGCGGAGACATCAAACTGATGGCACTCAACGGATTGTTCCTCGGTGCCTGGCCCGAACTCGCGATGGTCATAGCCTTTTCTGCCTTCAGCGGTGCGATTGTCGGAACTGTTCTCATTGTCTCTGGCGTGAAAAGTCGGCAAAGCCCTATTCCCTATGGTCCCTTCCTCGCAGGTGCCGCTGTGCTTGTCCTTTTATGGGGAGATACCCTCTGGCGTTTGTACTTGCAATCGGTTGGATGGAATTAAAAGTAGCAGGCACACGCCGCGTGCCGTAGCCGTCCAATACAATGGAGAAAATATGAAAACCTTTTACATAATCACTTGTCTACTGATACTATCCTTGAGTCAGCAAGTTGTCTATGCACAACAACTACAAGTTAAAGAAGAATCTGCTGAAGACTTTGTTAAATTAGGAATGCCGCTCGAAGAAGCACTCACCAAAACTACGTTTGTCGTTAGGTGGTTAAGCGGAGAAGGAAGTACTGAAGTAATTTTTCAAGGTGAGAACGTAATCCGCACCGCTGATTACATAGAACTCCGCATACCGTATGAAAATGATAGCAGCAGGTACAGTTCTTATAAGATTCTAACTAAGTATGCAGTTGAAACGCATCGGTACATTTTTGTCCCTTTAGACTACTGGGGCGGGGGTTCGGGAATCTTTAGGAGTCTCCACGCGGTTGACAAAAAAACGCTCAGAACTGTTGAGGAAATCGCGTTAGGGGATCGATCCGGGATCTGGGGACTGACTGCCGCCGATCCAGCCACGAACACGATCGCTATGACTTATATTAGAGAAGAGGATTGGCGCGGTAACCTTACAGATTCCCTCGATAAAGCAATCACAGGACATCTGAGAATGATAGATGGTAAACTTCGAGATGTGGCGGATCCGCTAAGTCCGATCCCACCGGATATGGTGTTCTTTCGGGCAAGTAGATTTTTTACGATGGGCAGCTGGGAAAAAGATGCGGAACCTGATGAGAAGCCACAGCACAACGTCCACCTTGATGCGTTCTATATGGACAAATACGAAACGACAAATGCACAATACAAGGAATTTATTGATGCCAACCCACAGTGGCAGAAAAATCGTATCCCAAAAAAATACCACGATGGAGATTATCTGAAGCATTGGAATGGAAATAATTACCCCCCCGACAAAGGCAACCACCCCGTTGTTTATGTAAGTTGGTACGCAGCAATGGCTTATGCAGAGTGGCGCGGGAAACGCCTGCCGACAGAAGCAGAATGGGAGCGCGCCGCGCGTGGGGCTTGGCGTACCATCAATGCCGACAGAGCAAACTATGGTGAAAATGTCGGCGATACGACACCCGTCGGAACGTATCCTCCGGACAAAAGAGGCTTGTACGATATGGCAGGCAACGTCTGGGAATGGTGCCTTGATGAATACAATCCCGACTTTTACGCTATTTCTCCAAGTCATAATCCACTTGCCGGTGGAACCATGGATAATATCTTATCCGATTGGACGGATGTTAAAACCGTCCGTGTGTTACGCGGCGGCGCTTGGGTAAGTGATGCGAAGTTTGTGCGAGTCTCTGATCGGACAAGGTTCACCCCAAAAATCACGAACAAGGCTCGCGGATTCCGTTGTGTCAAGCCTGTTACACCTTAAATCTTTCGTCAAATCCAGTGAACCCTTAGGTTGTAGCATAACCTGTATGAAGTTTAAGAAATATTTGGGTAATTGACGGGCAATGAATTGCCCTACTACAAACGGGTGGGTTCGTAGTAGTTCGATTTATCGCACGTTCCAACATTACCGAAACTTGAACCCTTTCAAAAATGGTATAACGCGAAAGAGAAAATATGAACAGCAAGCTAAAAGCCTTCTGCACAATCATTTGCCTGTTGATGCTCTTTTGGAGTCATCACATCGCATCCGCACAACAACCTATTTCACAACAAGCGTTTGCTATCTTTGAACAACACTGCCTCGACTGCCACGGTGAATTCGGGTCGTATAGCGATGTGCTTACAATTAAGCATAAAGACCTAATCGAAGATCGCTCCGTCATTCCGGGTCAACCCGATACTTCCGAACTCTATCTGCGCCTGCTCGGCGATACAGACACAGGTTCACAAATGCCCTTGGGACAAGAACCGTTGGATGCTGATGCAATCGCCACAATCCGCCGCTGGATTGAGGCAGGCGCGCCAGATTGGGAGGCAATTCCCAAACCTGAACGCCGCTTCATCACTACCGAGGCGATGCTCAAAACTATCCATACCCATGTGACATCGCTCACTGCCTTTGACCGTTCTTTCGCACGCTATTTTACACTAACACATCTCTACAACGCCGGTGCGAGCGACGACAACCTCCGCGCCTATCGGAGTGCCTTATCGAAATTAGTTAACAGCCTCTCTTGGGGGGCTGAGGTTATTAAGCCAACACCCATCGACCAAGAAGAAACAATTTTCTACATTGACCTGCGTCACTACGAATGGGACATCAAAAGCGACAAGTGGTATAAAATTGAGCAGGCATATCCCTATGGCGTGCAATTAAATTCGTCAACATATACTACACTCTGCCAAGAAACGGATTGTGAATTACCGTTTGTCCGTGCCGATTGGTTTATCGCCACCGCCTCACTGCCACCGCTCTACCACGAAATCCTTGGTCTACCAGAAACGGATAAGCAATTAGAAACACAACTTGAGGTAAACGTCGCTGAAAACTTAAAAAATGCCCCGGGCGTTCGCGTCTGGCGGGCAGGTTTTAATGAGTCTGGTGTATCCGTTAATAACCGCATTGTGGAACGTCACAAATCCCGATATGGGGCATATTGGAAATCCTACGACTTTGCAGGTAATGTGGGGTCGCAGAACATCTTCACACATCCGCTTGATTTCACACACGACGGTGGCGAGATAATCTTCAATCTTCCAAATGGACTACAGGCGTACTATCTCACCACTGCGACAGGTGAACGGCTTGACGAGGCACCGATTAACATTGTGTCAGATGCTGGGTCGCGGGATCCTATTGTTCGCAATGGACTCTCCTGCATGGGCTGCCACACAGAAGGAATGAAGATATTTAAAGATCAGATGCGTTCGGTGATTGAGCAAAATCTGAACCCCTCTTACGACAAAGCACAAGCTTTACGCCTCTATGCCGAAAAATCGGAAATGGATAGTCTCGTCCGCGAGGATATTGCGCGTTATCGACAGGCGATTGCAGCTGCTGGCGGCGTGTTCGGTGGAAGTGAGCCGATACAGCAGTTGGTCAAGCAGTTTGAGGGCCCGCTGGATGCAACACACGCTGCAGCAGAGGTCGGATTAGAAACCGATGATTTCCTACAAAATATTCGTGAGAATAGCACGCTGCAGGATTCTGATTTGTTGGTGTTAGGTGTTCAAAATGGAAGTGTGAAGCGGGATGCTTGGGAATCACAATTTGGAACGGCAGTTTCTTTACTGAACCTTGGTAAACATACAAACCGTACATTGGAAAGGATTACGGAATTAAATCCTGAGCTGCCTAGAAATAAGAAGCTAAATGATGGTTATTTCACAGTTGGTTCGACCAAGGATGAGGTTGTTGCCGTTCAAGGAACACCTAACTCACTTTCACAGTGGAGTTTCGGCTATGGTGGATCTTCTGTTAATTTCAAGAATGATCGTGTTATCGGATGGTATAGCAGTCCCCTTAATCCGTTGAAAGTTAGAATAGTTCCGGCGCGAGATACTCCTAACAAAGGTTATTTCACAGTTGATTCGACTAAGGACGAAGTAGTTACCGTTCAAGGAACACCTAATTCACTTTCACAGTGGAGTTTCGGCTATGGTGGATCTTCTGTTAATTTCAAGAATG
>VXXH01000105.1 GCA_009835515.1 Candidatus Poribacteria bacterium | reverse complement strand
AATGTACAGCGCGAACTCAAATTATATGAAGAATTAGGTTATAAAGTGGTTTATACAAGTATCGTGACGGGTCTCGGTGTTGATGAATTGCGAGAAGCGATGCAGGATAAGATTTCAGCGATTGTAGGATCGTCGGGGGTTGGGAAGTCTTCTCTCTTGAATGCGTTACAACCGGGACTCCAATTGCGCACGGGTGAGGTGGACCAACGTATCCACAAAGGACGGCATACAACGACAGAAGTCATGTTAATGCCGCTTGCGTTTGGCGGATTTGTGGCGGATACCCCTGGTATCCGGACGCTTGGTTTGCTTGAGATTGATGACGAACAGGGATTAGATATCCATTTTCCTGAGATGCGTCCTTACATCCCGGAGTGCAAATTTGCGGCATGTACGCACCAGCATGAACCCGCATGTGCTGTTAAACAGGCGGTTGAAACTGGCAATATTAGTCCACTCCGGTATGAGAGTTATCTCCGGATCTCTGGATTCAAGGAGGGGAGATATGAACGGAACACAGATAAGAGAAGAGCGGACCGAAACCCGAGACGACGCAAACGCTGATCTTGAGAAGTGGGCGGATGCGATTAACAACTTGTTACGCATTATTGAAAGGAGTGAACGGAAGCTTGGATATTTCCAGAACAGAGTAAAACAGGCGAGATTCATGGATCAACCGAATCAGCGTAAGATTCGAACTGCGGGTGCTCAAATAGGCGTGCACTCTGCCCAATTAGAGGGGTTGCGTAACGAGTTGCGGCAGCTGGAACGCCTTTACAGCGGTGGTATTTCCCTCCGGAATACTACAGAGAATGAGCTTCGTCAAATTTGGGGATGGATCAACCGCCCCGGTATCAGGAATCTTCTTTATACAGCGCGGGTTTCGTTTGAGACATTTCTGGAGGATTGGCACCGTTGGACGGCGGACAAAGATATACATACACTGGCTATTGAAGTCCGCACGACACGCCTCCTCATCGGATTTATGCTTCTTGAGTGTAATGCGGACACGGTTACAGTCAAGTTCGTCATCATTCGACCCGATTATCGCGCTCGCGGGTACGGCACTGACACACTCATTGAAACTGTCCGATACGCGTTTGAGATGCTCGGTGCTGAGCATGTTACGCTACAGGTGTCACCCGACAACGGTCCCGCGCTCACCTGTTTTGAGAATGCTGGCTTCCAGTACCTGAGTTACACGGACATGACGCAGCAGACTTACACCATGGGGATTGAGCACAGCGAGTGGGTAGGCGATAAAGTCGTAGATGAAGAGGATGTTGCACCACAGTTGAGTGCTCCACTCAAAGTGTTTTTTGAGCCTGAGGAATGATTTTGATTTTTTTATAGACGAGCAAAGCGTATTTGGTGAACGGGACAGAGGATAATATTTCTCTGTCCCGATTTTTTTTAGATGACTATGATGTAATTCTGTTAGCTGCTAAAAGTGCATCCAAAAATGTGTAAAATAGTAAGACTGCATAACTTGCCTTAACAATAAAACGAAATACCCATGGCAATGGAGAACACAGTGATAAACTTTTGTAACATGTTAAATAGTTCATCGAGTGTGCGGGTGCATGCGCATTGGGAACCGATTGTGGATGCTACATTTAATATGCACAACGATTCACCACAACTCGCTGAGATGTTTGATCTGTCACCATGCTACCCCGTCAAAGAATACGGTGCGGAGGCTTTTAAGGTGTTCCTTCCGCCTTCAACTGCAGCGGTAGGTGATGTGTGGGCACTGAATCCGAACAGAATTGTTCCTTTCCTTTATCAGTTTCATCCGGGGGCAAGGGCTGATTTAGGTAACGGCGAGGCGGGTGCCTATGCGTGCTTACGGGCATGTTCATCAGATTATGCGGAGATCACTTTCCGAATACATGCCGAATTTACATTGGGAAGTGATGTACATCAGGAGTGGCAACAAGAAAACGCTGAAGAGGGGTGGGAAGGGGAGTCCGAAGCCAAGTTTATCCCATCGCAATATGTCGGACAGGTGTTCGTCAATCTGAAAAGAGGGACGATTCGTGCGTTTTCGTTGGCACTACCGGCACGCAATAGCAATGTTGACATCAACGCCTGTGGTGGTGCAGATATGGTCTTTGTGCCGCGTATGGAACTCCTCGCTATGGATGAGACCGACCGAGATGAAATTGCGTGGGAGACTGTTATCACGGTAGAAGCAGCGCGTCGTTCATTAGAATTGAAGTTTTACCCATTCGCGAAGATTGATTGGCTGCCGATTGAGAGGGCAGTTGAACGTGCGAAAGCAACGCACCGCCCGATTCATGCGATCCTTGTCTGGGGCTGCTTAGACGATGAATCTTGCTGAGCGAACGGCAAACATTTGAGGGCGGGTCCGCTCTCGGATTCAGAAGTGATAGAGACACTCAACGAGAAGTTTGTCAATACATGGGTGCTTCTCAGGGAATTGCCAGAGCTGATAAGTGGCGCGAAAGGCGAGATGCCGAGCCTTGTGGCTACAAAAATGCAACAGCATTATACCGACTCTGTGGATATTCTGGCGTTGACTCCCGATGCGGAGGTCATTATGCATCAACCGGAGTCGGCACTGCCTTATAGGAATCAGTCGCAAGCATACCTAACGGTGTTAAAACATTCTGTAGCGGCATTTGAAGGAAGACGCACTCGTGTAGGCAAAAGATCAAAATTAGATGGAAATCCGATCAGCCTGGGGACAGCGTTGATGGAGGTTTTGCATGTTTATGGCGCATCCAGCACCGACACGCCAGATGACACGGTTGTTAAAATTGATACGACACCGTTTGAATCTGGTGGGATACTTCACATTGAGATACAGGTAGGGGCAGGCGAGGCGGTAGGAACATTTGAGTTGTTTCATGACGACACCGAACTTCCCTCAACAGAGGGCACTGATGCAGCACTGGATGGTGCATGGGATGTTTCACCCGGTAGTATCGGACACATTTTTCACAATTTCAGACGAGGTCGGTGCTTCAAATTGGTCGCTACGGGTGCTGACGACCAAAAAGCCAATGCTTTTCTGGCACGTGTTTCTGTTGTTTCGCACTATTAGGGCGGACGCAAAATTGGGAATTGCACTGATGCAGGACTTACGCAAATTGAATGGGAAACGGTATATTTTGGTGATTTAACCCCCTAAAGAATCAGAATCAACGGTATGAAGCCCGTGTGGGCTTCCCCGGGTATGAATGCCTTATGGGCATTCCCCGCCCCTTATCAGGGGGACTTTAAAAGAAAATGCGTAAGTCCTATGATGAAAGGTTACATAGGCACTGTGAGATTTATTCACAAGGTTTGAAATTACGTCAGTAAAAGCGTTTTGTATTTGCTGAAAAAGAGAAGAAGTGGTAGTAGGATAAACTTGATGTTGACAACACTCATCCGTAGAGAACTACTTGACAACCTGATGACGTTTCGCTTCGCGGCAGCCGTTTTCATAACACTGTTGCTTGTGGTTACAAATACGGTTGTGCTTATTAAGGACTATGAGCGACGCTTGGCAGGCTACAGTGATGCTGTTAAAATGCATCAACGTCAACTCCAAGAGACAAAAACCTATTCAGCAGGCGAAGTGTATGTTGACCGTCCACCGAACCCTTTAAGCATTTTCAATGTCGGATTCGATGAGCAACTCGAAAACAAGATTGAGGAAATTATTGATATGAAAACAGGACTATTTTTTTCCGCTATGCTTATTTTCTTATTAACCGCCGCTCTCTTTCTACCGAGCAGCCCTGCACAAGATTACACTCGATGGCATCTGCCTAAAGGGGCTATCGCGCGTTTTGGAAAGGGTCTTTTAAGGGATCTCGTCTATTTTTCTGATGGTCATCGACTTGCCGCTTTGAGTTCGATCGGCATCTGGATATACGATGTCCGCACGGGCGAAGAACTGGATCTACTCACAGACCTTGGAACAGCACAGATGTGGAATATTATGGAGCTTAGTCCGGATGGAAGGACGCTTGCTGCTGCAACTGATCATAGAGTGTTGTTATGGGATCTACAAACTAATAAATTAAATAAATTCCTTCTGGGCCACGGGGATAGAGTCTATTCATTGGCGTTCAGTCCAACAGGCGAAACCGTTATCGGTGGGAGTCGGGACACTACAGTTCGACTCTGGGATGTGCACACCGGTAAACTGTTAAAAACCTTCGTTGGGCACACGGATCGTATCCGTCGGGTCGCGTATTCAAATGATGGAAAGACGTTGGCGAGTGCTGGTTTGAAAGACAGTACGATTCGTATTTGGGATGTGGAGACTGGACAACTCCTGAAAACCATCACGGAGCAGACGGATAGTATCTATAGTATCGTGTATTCTCCAGACAGCCTTGCGCTTGCGAGTGGAGGGCGGGATTCTAAGATTCGTATTTGGGATGTGCGTACTGGAGAGCTCCTGAAAACCTTGACTGGACATACAAAACATGTTTATTCTGTGGTCTATTCACAAGATGGTGCGACACTTGTGAGTGGGAGTTCGGATAAGACAATCCGTGTTTGGGATGTCCGCACCGGTGACACTTTGAAAATACTGAGTGGACATACAGATGTCATTGGTTCTGTAAACTATTCGCCAGATCATAAAACCGTTGTGAGTCTGGGGGACGATGAGACCCTTCGTTTTTGGGATACGGATACTGGCGAACTCGTGAGAACTATTGCAGGACATACGTTTTACACGAGAGCAGTGGCGTTTTCACCGGACGGTAAAACGCTTGTAAGTGGTGAGGCAGCTGACAATACAGTTTTGCTGCGGGATGTTGAAACTGGGCGACTGTTAAAGCGTTTCGTTGGACATACAGATACTGTGGGTTCGGTGACCTATTCACCGGATGGTAAATCAATCGCGAGTGGAAGTTGGGATGGCAAGATCCGTTTTTGGGATGTAGACACCGGAGACCTTCTCAAAACTCTTGCTGGGCACATGGATGGGGTGGTTTCTATTGCCTATTCGCCGGATGGCGAGTCGCTTATGAGTGGAAGTTGGGACAATACAATCCATTTATGGCATATTAGTACTGGACATCTTTTACAAGTGATCAATGGTAACATCTCAGAGCTGGATTCGCGTGGCGGCCCCAGAGGTAGTGGTGGGGTCAGAGCTATTTCGCTCAATCCTGATGGACGGACACTTGCTGTGGCAACTGAGGAAGCAGTGATTCGATTGTGGGATATGCCCACCGGTAAAGTTAAGATACCCCTCGCTGCGGATAGGTATGGAGTTGCTGCTGTCGCGTTTTCTCCAGATGGTAGCATGCTTGCAGGTGAGGATAATGTGCCTGCAGGTGAGCGAAGCGGAATCCGGTTGTGGGATGTGGAGACGGGTAAACCCCTGAAAACGTTAAAACCTGTAAGAAGTACTGTCTATGGCATTGCTTTCAGTCCGGATGGACAAACGCTTGTGAGTGCAAGTTGGCAGACGATCGAATTGTGGAATACCGTCACTGGTGAGCGCAAGGGCGTTTTCACTGCACATCCGGGTTGGAATCGGGTTGTTACCTTCAGTCCAGATGGGCAAATACTTGCCAGCGGGAGCGACAATGGCACGGTTATTCTGTGGGATATGAACCAGATTCCGACACAATAGCATCTTGAGAAAGGACAACAATACTTTTCAGGCAAAGTGCTGTTGCGTAATTAGCAAACTGCATCCGAGAATGTGTTTAAGTAAATTATTCTTGTTTTTCGTGGAGGAAAGTTCATGCAACAACTGAAACAACCGCCGCTTGTTAACCTATCCCGATTTAGTGAAGAATTCTTTAGGGAAGTGATTCGGTATCACGTCTATGAGTACTGGACCTATTTTCAAAGTCGACTTGCGGCTATTTATATCGGTGGTAGTGTTCATCGGAATGAAGCGGTTCGGGATATTTCTGATCTTGATTTGTATCCATTCATTGTCGATGAATTCAGTGAGGCAGACAGAAAATGGTTCAGCGAAGCCGAGCAGCGCATTGCGTCGAAGTATCCTTCCGCCAACGGTTTATGTCCACCGCGTCCTGTTTCCGATGTGCTGGATGGATCACAATCCGAGACTGATAAGATTGCCTATATAAGGTCGCAGGCTTGGGTGCATCGTCTCCGTTACGATACGACTCTTATTTTGGGTAAAAATTTGGTCGCAGAACTTCGTGTGCCTAACATGGATAAGGAGCAGGCACGAGATTATTTTCAGTGTGTATCGG
>VXXH01000876.1:2155-6214 GCA_009835515.1 Candidatus Poribacteria bacterium | reverse complement strand
GCTTACGTCTGGGCAAAAGGGGATCTAGAATGGATCCGATCTACGCAGCTCGAAGTCCAATCCGTCCGGAGGGAAGAAAGTTATGATAATTGATGAAAAACTCGACAAAAATGTTATTGTTACCTCAGTTGATGCTGTCGCTAACTGGGCACGCTCTTCAGCACTCTGGCCCATGACGTTTGGACTCGCTTGTTGCGCCATCGAATTTATGGCGACTGCCGCCTCTAACTACGACCTTGACCGCTTCGGGGCAGGTGTGCCGCGCGCGACACCCCGTCAGTCCGACTTGATGGTCATCTCTGGCACAGTGACACTCAAAATGGCAACGCGTATCAGACGGCTTTATGAACAGATGCCGGAACCGAAATACGTCATTTCAATGGGGAGCTGTGCAACCAGCGGCGGACCCTACTGGCAACACGGATACCATGTCCTCAAAGGCGTTGATCGGATTATCCCTGTTGATGTTTATGTACCCGGATGTCCACCGCGCCCAGAAGCACTCATTGAAGGGTTGCTCAAACTACAAGAGAAGATTAAAACGCAAACCGTCGCCAAACGTGAACATGTCCCCTTCCTGAAAAGACTCTTTACCAAAACAGAATGGTACGAACTTGAAGGAACTGAAACTGTGACTGAAACTGACGAGCTATCTGCAGAAGGAGAAGGCGATAGTCCTGAAACCACTGCCTAAATAAAATACCAACGCCTCCAACGGTAGAACCGATTTGTAACCGCTACTGTTGTAGGAGCGATTTGTAGTCGTGCCTGCTGTAGGAGCGATTTGTAATCGCGATCTATTGTAGGAGCGATTTGTAATCGCGATTATGGAGTAAGACTTACGTGAAACCCGAAGAAATTCATGAGGCACTAACGGCGCAGTTCGGAGAAGTCGTCCTCGGTTTTGATACCGAACTCGCTGGTGACCCGAACATCCAAATTGCCGCTACAGCAATTGCCGATGTGTGCCAATATCTCGCCGAAACCGACACACTGGCGTTTGATTCTTTGATGTGTCTCAGCGGGGTAGATTTAAGTGCCAAGGATGAAGAATTCGCCGTCGTATACCATCTCTATGCTATGAAACATCGGCATAGTGTGGTTCTGAAAACGACGGTACCGAAAACCGAGCCACACCTTCCAAGTGTCTCCCATATCTGGAAAACCGCAGATTGGCACGAGCGCGAAGCTTATGACCTCTACGGAATTCTCTTTGAGGGACACAGCGACCTCCGCCGTATCTTACTTCCGGATGATTGGGACGGATACCCCTTACGCAAAGACTATAAGGAGCCTGAATTCTATCGCGGTATGCGCGTGCCATATTAGGTACGAGGATATTGAACTTTCCGTCTTATGTGGTGTCGCCAAAAAAACGAAAACGTTACACTTTTGACTTTTTTTCGCAGCCGAGCATTGGAATGAAAACACCTCTAAACTTAGGCAGGACGCTGGTTTGTAGACCCAAAGACTGAACATGCAATGTTACACTGGTGTAACATTTTTCCCATAGAAATACGACACAAGATGCTCTCAAGGAAATAGGTTAAAACTTGACATTCAACCGCAAAAATGGTATCATATATAGTGGCAAACAGATAGAAAATGATCATAAATCTAAATTCGCTTTAAGCTTTGCAGAACCCGCACTATGGAAAGCACACAACAGACTGAAAGCAAAATTATAGAATTAAAACCCTTCGCCGATGAGATGGTCGTGAACATGGGACCTCAGCATCCAAGTACACACGGTGTACTACGACTCGAATTGAGACTGGATGGTGAAGTCGTCCGTGAAGCGATTCCGCACATCGGTTATCTGCATCGCTGTTTTGAGAAGCACTCCGAAAATCTCTCTTATCCCCAGATTATCCCTTTTACCGATAGAATGGACTACGTGGCGGCAATGAACCAGAATTGGGGATTCTGTCTCGCTGTTGAGAAACTCTTGGAAGCAGATGAAAGCAAGGAATTCGAGGTGCCGGAACGGGCAGAATACCTCCGAGTACTTATTTGTGAACTAAATCGTATTGCAAGCCATCTCCTCTCCTTTGGAACTTATGGGATGGACATCGGCGCATTCACACCTTTCCTATACGCCTTTCGCGACCGAGAACGGCTGCTCCTCCTTTTCGAAAAAGTTTGTGGGGCGCGCCTCACCTATAACTATATCCGTATTGGCGGCGTATCTGAAATCATCCCGATGGAACCCGGGTCTATTGATGAACAGAACTTCTTGGACGAAATAGAACAGTTCTTAGACTATTTTGAACCACTGATTGACGAATACAACGAACTCCTGACGAAAAACAGTATCTTCGCGCAACGCACGACAGGCGTTGCTATCATGTCCGCTGATATGGCATTGAGCTACGGCGCGACCGGTCCTAACCTCCGCGGATCCGGTGTGGACTGGGACCTCAGACGAGATGAACCTTATTCTATCTACGACAGGTTTGCATTTGACGTACCTGTGGCAGTGGATGTTCCAGAACTGGGTGCCGTTGTCGGTGATTGCTGGAGCCGATACAAGATACGTATGGACGAAATGAAACAGTCTGCCCGGATCGTACGGCAGATTTTAGCGGAAGGGTTACCCGACGGTCCCGTGATGGCAGATTTGAAAGCCGTCCGTCCGCCGAAAGGCGAGATTTATTTCCGTAGTGAAGCACCGCGCGGTGAACTCGGATTCTATATCGTCAGTGACGGCACGCCAAAGCCAGTACGTCTCAAAGGACGCTCACCCTGCTTCAGTGCATTGAGTGCACTACAAGAACTCAGTCGAGGTTTAATGGTAGCGGATATTATCGCTATCATTGGCAGTATTGACATCGTAATGGGAGAAGTCGATCGATAAATACACTTGATATGGAATTGAACGATGAAAATTACAACCCAGAAACAGGTAAATGTCTTAGTTTGGTCCATCGCTTTAATGCTTTGGGGCTGTCTATTGATAGACTTTTTGACTGACTTTGAAATTGTATCTGCAATAACCGGCTTAGTTCTCATCGGTTCCTTGTGTCTATTCTATGTAGTGCATCGGTCTGAACCGGGGCAACAAGTGTTTTCACATTTGCCTCAGAAATTGCTGCCTAAAAACAAATTCTTGCGATGGAGCGTCCTGTTAGCAGCGGGAATGGTGACTGTAGGCTGGATCTTGGACATTGGCGAATTTTTGCTTGCGGGATAGTCTGCATGGTATCCTGAAAAAATAGAGACGAATTTGTAGATAGCAAATTTTCGATCAGATAAGGAGATTGGATGTCGGATTTTAGGGCGATGTTTGTAGGTTTCCCAGATTTCAATGTATCTGAAGGGTTCTTCCCCAATATAAACCTACAAGATAAACTCAATTGGGCAGAAGAATTCATACAGAATGTTTTAATCCCACGACTGCCGGAAGCGGTCGCTGCACATTTTCCGGTAGAAGTAGGCACAGTCCTTGTCATGTTCGCATGCGCAGGTATTTTCGTTGGAGTTGTCCCGTTACTTCCCTTATTTCTGGTGCTTGCTGAACGAAAAGTCGCCGCCCGTTTTCAGAATCGGACAGGTCCCATGCGGGTTGGACCGTGGGGCACACTTCAAACGTTAGCCGACGGTATAAAACTTATCTTCAAAGAGGACTTTATACCGCCACAGGGTGATAAACTCCTTTTCCTGCTTGCCCCTTACATTATTTTTGCCTGTTCTTTCGCTGTTTTTGCCGCTATCCCCTTCGGGCAAAACATCTTGGTCAGCGACTTTAACATCGGAATCTTTTATATCATGGCGATCTCCTCTGTGATTGTCATGGGCGTAATTATGGCAGGTTGGTCATCAAACAGCAAATGGTCGCTGTTGGGCTCTTTACGTTCCGCCGCGCAAATTGTTAGTTACGAAATTCCGCTCGGTCTCTCTATCCTGACTATCGTGATGCTCGTGGAAAGTTTGAGCATGACAGAGATTGTGGCAAGCCAATCCAACGGCGTTTTCAGTTGGCTCATTTTCCGGACACCCTTTACCTTTATCGCATTTTTTATCTTTTTTATATCCGCTATTGCCGAGGTAAACCGAACG
>VXXH01000876.1:0-2145 GCA_009835515.1 Candidatus Poribacteria bacterium | reverse complement strand
ACCGAACGCCATTCGATTTGCCCGAAGCCGAGTCCGAAATCGTTGCAGGCTTCCATACCGAGTATAGTGGCATGCGGTTCGCACTCTTCTTTATCGCTGAATACGCGAATATGTTCGCCGTAAGCGCAATCGCCGTAACGCTCTTCCTCGGCGGTTGGGAAGGTGCCTTACCCGGATTCGATATCCTCGGAGGGCTACCCGGTTTCGTTATCAAAACCCTCGCGCTCGTCTTCTTGATGATGTGGCTGAGATGGACATTACCACGCCTGCGGGTAGATCAATTGATGAATCTCTGTTGGAAGTACTTCATCCCGATCGCCTTCTTCAACATCTTAGGCACCGGTATTTGGGGTCTTATTTTCCCAGAGGATACGCTTGTTAGCATTATTATCAGCTGTGCAATTATCTATATTGGACTTATCATCGCGTATACGATTGCCGGACGCGTGATGACACAAAAGCCAGCACCACAACCGGGTTAGAGCTAACTGCTGGAGGGAACACCTAAATGGAGAAATACATACGAAACATCTACAGAGGCGTTTACACCGTGCTCGTCGGCATGCGGGTGACAATCAGACAGTTCTTTGAACCGAATGTCACACATCAATACCCGTACGAACACGACTATGAAAAAAAGCAGAACGTCCGAGAGATTCCGAAAGGGTATCGTGGGCAGCTTTATAATCGTACGGAAGATTGTATCGGATGCAAAAAGTGTGAAATGATTTGTCCAGTCGATTGTATTATGATTGACGCTACCAAACTCCCGAAAGGTGAACAACTCTGGGATAGTATGAACGTTGTGCATCTCAAAGACGGACGCGAAATCATCGGTATCATTGAAGGCGATGACAAAAAGGCAAAATCGGAAGATTCAATAACCCTCACGAATATCACCTCTCGCCAAGGTCCACAGGAAGTTATAGATCGCCTTGAAGCATCGGCGGATGATAACCGAACCCAGACCTTTGCAAGCGATGAGATATCGCGAGTTGTTACGCGAAACCCCGTCGTTTTTTACCTCGACAAGTTTGATATCGACATGTCCCTCTGTATGTATTGCGGACTTTGCACGGAAGTCTGTCCGACAGAGTGCCTCACGATGAAAGATACACTTGAAGGCATCGAGTACTCCAAATTTGACCGGTCAGACCTCATCTTCAGTTTCGATAAGCAGTCAATGTACGGTAAAAATGGTGTTGAAGACGTGGAAGCCGCAGATTAGAAGAAACATTAGTACCAAGCGCGTAACTTGGAACGAAGTGGAAAGCGGATTTAAGAAAGGACCCTCATAAGTCAAACCACCGTCCTTTAACCGCAAGGTAAGTTAAAAATATGGAATTTACACTTACAAACTTTATTTTTTACGGCTTTGCACTTATGACAGTCGGCTCGGCACTCCTTGTCGTGACAGTGCGGAACATCGTCCACGCGGCGTTTTCGCTCATGGTGACACTCTTCGGTGTTGCGGGGCTTTACGTCTTCTTACAGGCTGACTTTCTCGCCGCAACCCAAGTGATTGTCTACGTCGGCGGTATCCTTGTCCTTATCTTATTCGGTGTCATGATGACAAGTGGACGCTTGGAAATGCGCATTCATATTGAGCGCGGGCAGCTCCTGCTCGGCGGCGTTGTCGCGCTGGCACTCCTTATGCTCCTCCTGACTGTTATTGCCAATACACCGGCGTGGAAAAACCTCACCGATGATGGCACAGAACTTCCACCGACAACCGAGCGCATCGGCGAACTAATTCTGAATGGACCCTTCCTTCTTCCGTTTGAGGTCGTCTCCGTGCTGCTGTTAGTCGCGTTGATCGGAGCCGCCCTGATTTCCCGAAAGGAGGTTAGGGACTAAAAATGACCCTACAACACTATCTCGTCATCAGTGCGATTCTTTTTACGCTCGGTATTTTCGCTGTTTTGACGCGTCGGAACGCCATTAGTATTTTGATGGGTATTGAACTTATTCTTAATTCGTGTAATTTGAACTTCGCCGCGTTCTCGCGTTTTATGACACCACCAGAGGATATCAGCGGACAGATTATCGCTATTTTTGGGATTGTGCTCGCCGCAGCGGAAGCCGCTGTTTTTTTAGCAATCATCCTCGCGATCTACCGCGAATTCGGTAGTATACGTCCAGACG
>VXXH01000469.1 GCA_009835515.1 Candidatus Poribacteria bacterium | reverse complement strand
ATTGGAGGTCTCGCCTTAGTGGTCGCGCTCCTCTCACCCTTCATGATGGGCAGCTCGAAAAAGGTGGAGCAGCTCTACAATTCCGCTGAAGACCTCTACGGGCAAGCGGATTATGAAGGCGCAATTGCCAAGTATGCCGAGGCACTCGAAGAATCAACGAAGCGTGGTGTGAAGACCGAAGTTATTGACAAGGATTTTAACACGCTCGCCAATTATAAAATCGGGGTCTGTTACGCACGCCTCGCCGAACAGTCCGGTGATGTCAATCATTACGATACGGCGATTGAGTACATTGAAAAGGTTGCCCCGACAGCAACGATCCCGAAACACCAAGAGGGATTAACATATCTCTGGGGGCATATCCTTTACCGAACCGAGCAGTTTGAACTCGCTGAACCGAAGTTCATGCAGCTGATTGAGAACTTCCCGAACAGCCTTTTCGTTGAGAATGCTTGGTATACTATCGGGCAGCTGAACTATAAACTGCAGAACTACGAAGACTCGCGTCAAGCCTTCAAATCTGTCCTTGACGGTTTCCCGAATTCTGATTTTAAGGACGACGCACAATACTTCATCGCACAGTCGTTCCTCAACGAATCCAACTATGAACAGGCTTATCAGGAATTCGACAAGATTGCGACTGAAGAATACAAGAATTACCCCGAGCTGCAAGCCGAAGCGATGTATAAAGCGGCTTTCAGCTTGAACCAACTCGGTCGCGACGATGAGGCGATCGGCCGGTATACGAACTTCATCACGCAGTTCCCGGAGAGCCAATACGTCACAGCAGCGTATTTTGACCAAGGTGCGATTTACTCGCGTCAAAAAGATTATGACAACGCGCGCGTCAACTACGAGTTGGCACTCCAAAACACAGCTGACCGCGAATTACAAGCGGAAATCCAGTCTGCTATTGGTCGGACTTACTCCGATCAGGGTGACTATGAAAACGCAATCGCCTCCTACACAACGCTCCTCGAACAATATCCGGAGAGTGAATTCATCGCCGATGCGAAAATCGGTATCGCCGATAGCCATTTCCAGTTAGATAACTGGACCGAGGCGACTGTCGCTTACGAACGCGTTATCAACGAACACCCTGAATCCGAAGATTTCATCCCCTACTGCTCCTACCAAATCGGTGAAGCGTACTACAAACTCGGCACCAATCAACGGAACGCTGGAGAAACCGAAGCCAGTATAGCGACACTCGAACTCGCCTTGCAGTGGTATCAAAAAACTATTGACGACTACCCGCAAGACCCCGTCGCACCGCACGCGCTCTACGGCGCGATTTGGGCACTGAACGATTTGGGACGGCAGGAAGAACTCGAAACCGTCGCCCGTGAGTTTATCGAAAAGAACAAAAACGATAACGAATTCGATATCCTCGCAGCAGAGGTACAACTCCGGTTCGCTGACATCAAACGGACGGAATTCAAACGGTACATTGAAGCTGCAGAAGAGTATGCCAAGTTATGGGAATACCGCGACCTACCGAAGTTCCATCTCGTCAAGTTGATGGGTAAATTCTTCGAAGGGCGTTCCTATTACGAAGCCGCGAAACCTGAAGGGTATCAGGAAGGCGATGCGGGTGAAGGCTTCAATCAAGAACATCTCCAGAAATCTGTTGCCGCCTATCAACAAGCGGTCGCTATGTTTAAGGACGATGCCTTCCTCCCCGGTGTCGCTGAGGAACGTTATGACGACTTTAGTGAACGGGGTGCGCGGGTAGAAGCGTGTCTGATGAACGAAGCACTCTCCCATGAGATGCTCGGCGACTGGCTGCAAGCGCGCGAACGGTACGCGTCTATCCCAGAAACCAGCGAATACTACGAACGCGCACTCCTCCTTGTCGCTAACAGTCATGTTAAAGAAGGCGATAAAGAGGGCGCGATTAACTACTACAACTCGATTTTAGAGAAACTCGCCGATGCTGACAACCGCTCGTTGGCAGAAATCAAACTCGCAGACCTGCTCCGCGCAGAGGAACGGTTTGAAGAAGCCGCCGTCCAGTACCAAGCTGTGGTTGACGGAAATCCAGCCGGTGAATATGCCGACGATGCACTTTATCTCGTCGGGCTCTGCTACTATCAAGTGGCTTCCGAAAAACTGGAACTCCTGGCAGCCTCCGAAGCCGCCTTCAAACGCGTGATTACGGACTATCCCGATAGCCCTAACGCTGTTGAGGCTTACTACGGATTGGCACTCGCCTACCGTGATGCCGCACAAAAACAGAACGATACCGAAAAATGGCCCCTCATCCTTTCGCTCGTTGACGAAGCACACGAAAAATTTGGATCGAGCGACAGCGAACTCGTTCTGAAGGCACTCGGTCAAATCGAATTGATTAAAGCCACCGCGATTGAAAACACGAGCGAAGAGGTTGACCTTGATATGCTCGTGGCTTCTTTGAAACGTGTTGTTGACAATACCGGCGCACCAGAAGAGGTACGCAGCCGTTCACAATTGAAGATTGGGCACACCTACTACGGTGAAAAACGCTACGACGAAGCCCTCGCGGAGTATCTCTTCTTCGTGCAAACCTTCCCGAATAGCGAACTCGCACCGAACGCGCAATACCAAGCAGCCGTGTGCCACTATCAAATCGCACAAGCGGCGACAGATGCTGGTAGCAAGAAACTGAGCTTCCAGAACGCCGTTAGTGCCGCTGAAAAAGTATCAACACTGACGAATGACGCCAATAACCTGATCAGTGCTAATTACACTGCCGGTTTAGCCTTGTTAGGGTTAGAGGACTCTAAAGGGGCAGCGGACGCGTTCCGACGAGTTACCGCACAGGAAGGTAAGACAGAGGATGAAGCGCGGAAAATGCTCGTTTTCCAAGCACACTCACGCCTCGCTGAACTCAACGGCACCCTCGGCGATCACGCCGCCGCGGTCCAAGAGTATCAGTACATTATTGAAAATACTGAAGACGTTGACCTGAAGGGACGTTCCTACTTCGCAATGGCATTCGCGCAAGACGAACAACTCCAAGCAAATCAGGACGCGTTGATGAGCTACCAGAACGCTATTGAATTGGTCGAGGATCCGCTCACAAAAGCGCAATCCTATTACCGAATGGGTCTGATTTATCAGGACAAACTCAAACAATCCGATAAAGCGTTGGAAACCTTCCAAACGCTCATTGGCGATTACAGCGGTTCAGACAACGCGAATATCGCATCAATGGTCGCTGATGCTGGAATCCGTCGCTCGACGCTTTATGTTGAATTGGGACGCTTAGATGAAGCAATCGCTGAAGCAGTGGAAGCACTTAACCGGACGAAGTCGAACCCGAACGCAAGTGTGGCTGAAAGAGCCGCTGCGCAATACAACCTCGGTTTCCTCTATTCCGACAAAGCGCGCTCCCTTTTCTCTAACGCACCCGGAACCGACCTCCAGCCGTACATTGATACGAGCCGCCAAGCTGCGGGTTCCTTCTTTGAAGTGAACACAATCGCAGCACCGGTTGAAAAAGCCGATAAGAAGACAGTGATCCCGTACGTGCAGAACTCGCTGTTCCAAGCCGGGCAGATCTTCTACTCTGTCGGTATCGGCGTGAAACTTCCAGAAGACTTGGTAAGTGCGCTGGCACCCCTAACAACGTTTGTCAACTACGTCGATAATGGCTTGTTCCCGCAATCGGACGCACTCCGTAAGAACACAGAGACCTCTCTGAACTACCTCGCCGCCGCGAACTTTGAACTGGGCCGGATGCAGGTCGGTATGGATGGTGAGATGTCTGAGAAAGCGGTCGGTTATTTTGTCGCCGCTGCAGACGTGTTCCGTGATATGGTCAGTCGCTATCCGAACGCTAAAGATGCGGCTTACTGGCAATATCACGTCGGTGAATCTTACTTCGCTTCGCAACAATTTGAGAACGCTATTAGAGAATACGAGAAGGTCCGCCAAGTGGACAAAAACCACACAAGCGCACCTGAATCGTTGTATGCGATCTCAACGTGTGCGCAGCTCCTCAGTGAAGCCGCCGAAGAAGCAGGCGATGCCGAGGCACAACAGCGTTGGTATGATCGACTCTTCGCTGCCAACGAAGCACTCGCTGCGGAGTACCCCGATAGCAAGTACACCGCTGATGCACTTATCAATATCGGCAACAAGTACTTCAACGCCGGTTCGGAGGAAGGTATTGAGCAAGCGGCACGTATCAGCCTCTATCAACAGGCAATTGATCACTACCAGAGAGCGATTAACACACCAGGCATCGGTGCTGAATCGAAATCGACAGCGCAAGGTTATCTCAACGATACCGCGAACGCGCTCGCTTACTACGAATACGATGTGGCAAATCTGATGCTGACTGAGGCGAAACTTGCAAGTGGCGACGAACAAAAAACGAAGGTTGAAGCCACTGTCGAGGCGTTCAAGAAGATTATTGATGCCTACCCGACGAGCAAATATGCAGACCTCGGTCTCGTGCAGATCGGTGAAGCCTACATGGTGTTGGCGGACGGGGACGATGCCTATTTCAACGACGCTTTGGAATACTTCAACCGTCTCTGGGCAAAATATGAAGTCAATAAGCCTGCTGATGTAAAAGTCAATAGTGCTCTCACGTATGCTCAGAACCAAGTTCAGGTTATCTTGAGTTATATGCGAGCCAACAACCTGGAAATTCGCGAGGGTGCTGACCGCGCTGGCGGCGGTGAGTAATCGCCAGAGTTTCCAGCTTCTTGCAGCCCCGCTCTCCTGAGCGGGGCTTCTCTAAACCCTAACGGAGGATGCCGTCAGGTATCCTCCGTTCTTATGAACCCTCCTGAATCCTGAAACCCCTAATCCCGAAAATTCGCGATTTATAGTAGAGCCCATAATTATTTGCACACAGGGTAACTCGTAGGGGTGTTTTTGCTTGGGTGTTTCTTCGAGGTGACCCAGCCCCTACGAAGGGGAAAAGTGTAAACATATTTTCCGATTTTACTATAGACGACATCTGAGGAGCCTGATAAACAGTGTATGATGAATTAATAGTGCCACCGCGCGTGCTGCTCGGTCCCGGACCGAGTGAAGCCAATGCGCGGGTACTTAAAGCGATGACGACCCCGATGCTGGGGTACTTAGATACCAAATTTGTCGAAGTGATGGATGACACGGTGGCACTGCTCCGCCAAGTCTTTGGAACTGAAAACAGATTGACTTTGCCAGTCTCAGGGACTGGAACCGCAGGTATGGAAGCAGCACTCGCTAATGTTGTTGAACCTGGCGATAGTGTCGTTGTGGGTATCAACGGCTACTTTGGTGAGAGGATCGCCAACATCGCTGCACGCTGCGGCGGGGTCGTTACAACTGTAGAAGCCGAGTGGGGCACACACATCCCAACCGAAAAGATTGCCGAAGCCGTCGCCAAGACTCCTGCCCCGAAACTACTTGCCTTGGTGCATGGAGAGACCTCTACCGGTATCCTTCAGCCCTTGGCAGACGCAATTGAGATCGCACACAGCAGCGGTGCCCTCTTTCTCGCTGACTGCGTAACCTCTCTCGGTGGACAACCTGTGGACATGGACGCGCGCGGCATTGATATTGCCTATAGCTGCACACAAAAATGCCTCGCCGGCCCGCCCGGACTCTCGCCCATCAGTTTCAATGAACGCGCTGTTAATGTGATTCGGAACCGAAAAACTCCGATCCAGAGTTTCTATCTCGATATGACACTTCTTGAAAACTATTGGCACGGCGAGAAACGGAGTTATCATCACACGGTTTCGATGTCAATGATTTACGCCTTACGGGAGGCACTCCGCGTCGTTTTAGAAGAAGGGTTGGCGGCGCGTTATGAACGACATGAACTGAACGCCAGCGCGCTGCTCGCAGGTGCAAAAGCAATCGGATTGCAACCTGCAGCGGAAGAAGGTTACCGCGCACCTATGCTCACAACGCTGCGCATCCCCGACGGTATTCATGACGCGACCCTTCGGAAACGTTTAATTACCGACTACGGGATAGAGATCGGCGCCGGTTTGGGGACCTTTGCTGGAAACGCGTGGCGAATTGGACTGATGGGTGAATCTGCTAACGAGCGGAATGTCATGCTTGTTCTCAACGCATTAGAGAAACTGCTGATTGAGTTCGGGCATAACGTGGCACCCGGTACGGCTGTTCATGCGGCATCGCAGGTGTATTAGTTGTCAGTTATCAGTTGTCAGTTGTCAGTAAGAATAGTTGTCAGTTATCGGTTATCAGTTATCAGTTAAAAG
>VXXH01000409.1 GCA_009835515.1 Candidatus Poribacteria bacterium | reverse complement strand
CCGTCCATAGATATTACTTCTATTAAAATCGGTGTGATTCAACCCTCCGGATACTACACCGGTTTCGGCCAAGGGGCAGAACTCGCTCGCACCGAAATCAATGCGCGCGGTGGCGTTCTCGGCAAGCAAATTGAATTTATCGTCAGAGATAATCAGGGAACGCGTTTCGTCCCGGACGCAGCGGAAAGTGTCCGCATCGCAAAAACACTAATTGAACAAGACGGGGTTTCAGCGATTCTGGGGCCTATATTCTCAAACAATTCCATAGAGGTCGGACCTGTTGTTCAGCAACTTCAGCGTCCGATCATCCCCGGCTCCGCTGGCGATCATGTGACGGCTGCGGGAGACTTTGTGTTTCTCGTCGCTCCTACGACATCAGCCCATGGCGCGGTAATGGCACAATTCGCAATTGAGCCGTCCGAACTCAGCGCAACAACCGCCGCGACTATCCGTCAAACTGAGAGTGCTTACACAGAGAGCCTAACAGAAGCGTTTGAAGAGAACTTTCGGGAACTCGGAGGGAAAATCGTTGCCACTGAAGTTTATCAAGTTGGCGATAACATCTTTGATGAACAACTGACAAACATTAAAGCCGCAGCACCCGATGTGCTGTATATTGCAGGGATTATTCCAGATATTCACTTCGTAATGGCGCAAGCCAGAAAAATCGGTATTCAAGCAACGTTTCTTGGGCCCGGGAGTTGGGATGAAGTTCAGAAACTTTTCAGCACATTAACTGATAATTCCCCATTAGAGGGCGCTTACTTTACCGCAGATTTTAGTCCAGAAGTACCGAGTGCAGAACACTTTGTCCAGGCTTATACAGCACTGTTTATGACCCCGCCAGATAGCGCGGCTGCTTCGGGTTATGATGCCATGTCCCTCTTAGCGACTGCCATAGAAGACGCGCAAACACTCAATCCTACTGCCGTTCGCGATGCCCTTTCAAATATCACCAACCACAAGGGCGCAACGTTTATTTCCCATTACAATGCCAATCGCCACCCGATTAAAAGCGTTGTGATTAACACGATTCGCGACGGACAGATAGAACTCTATAAAGTTGTGAGTCCCTAAGCAACTGAATATGATAGACGAGGTTTCCCAACCTCTGCGTACTAAGCAGGCACACGCATTCGCGTACTCAAGGGGCATCTCCAAGTAAGCAACCGCTTACTTGTGTAAGACTGTAGGAAAATCAGCGAGGAATGTATCAAGTGAATCACCTGATACAAGATACTGAATCAAAATTTCGACTGGCACTCGAGTGCCAGCGAAAACCAAAGTACCGTGCATCACACGTGGATTTTGAGACATGATTTGTTCTTTTTCATGGCTTGTTTTCCTTTGGTTTTGTAATACTAAAAACAGACGAGTTGCCTCAGCTTCAGTAGGCGCGGTTTGAAACCGCGCCTTTGATCTGTTCCAACGCTCTAACTACTATCCAATCTCGTCAATTTCAATCAAACGATCATCCAAAGACCAATCTGGGCGTGGCAAGTCACCGAAAAGTGGACGGAAATATCCAACACCTGCCGGAGATATCTGATACCGTTCTGCATCGTAAAATCGTAGATCCAGGCTTCTTCGGATAACGTGTCCAGAGGCGTCCCGCTGTAACACTTGTTGTAAGGGCTCCAAAGTCGGTTCAATGCCTCTATCCGTTCTCGTAATAGTTGCAACACCGTTGAACATCCCTTCTGAGAGTGCTTGCACCGCAAGCGCGCCCGCTTTCATAGCGTTGTCTCGATCCAGTGCTATCGGGCTACCACATCTCTGAAGATACCCAAGTATCAAGGCACGGAATGCTGAACTCGAAATCTCAGGTAACCGTTTCTTCATCGCTTCAACGATAATCTCGGAGCATCCACCGGGTTTCGTATGCCCGAAAGCGTCAAGTTCTGCTTCGGAATTAATCATCAGTTCTCCTGCATCATTCCGAATCCCTTCCGAGACAACAACAATAACATTGCCTTGTTCTGTGTGTTTCTCACGAATCGCTTCCGCGAGTTTATCGGGTTGGTACGGTATCTCTGGCACCACGATAAGATCCGCCTGCCCATAAGCGGCGGATAAGGTCAGCCAACCCGCATCTCTCCCCATCGCTTCAACAACAATCACACGATCGTGTGAGTAGGTCGTTGTCCGCAGATCTTGGACGTAATTGATGACTCTGTTCGCAGATGAAGGGAAGCCGGGACAGAAATAGTTCACCATCTTGGAATAGTCAACTGCATCCCCTTCCGGTGGGTTGCCCCCGACATCGTTATCAATCGTTTTTGTAACGAATGCAGTCGTGAATTGCTCCGACAGCGCAGTCCCAACTGTTAGGGTATCATCGCCACCAATCGGAATGAGGCCACTAATGTCGAGTTTTTTAAGATTATCTACTGCCTCGTCTAACTTATTATCTTTAATCAGGTTCGTGCGTGAACTCTTTAGGAGCGTTCCTCCTCTATTTTCATCAATCAGATCGGGTGTCAGCGTAAAGTAGCGTCCTCCTTTCAAAACACCGCGCCACCCTTCCATGAATCCGATGAGTTCAAAACCGAGCTCCTCGGCTTTCAGCGCGATGCCTTTAAGGGTAGCGTTGAGCGCGCTGGTATCGCCACCCCCTGTTAAAACACCAATCTTTTTTTTCATGTAAAACTCCTTTATTATAAGCAGGACTTACGCAAATTGAATGGGAAACGGTATATTTTGCTGATTTACCCCCCTAAATCCCCAGAAGAAACACCCCAGCAAAAACACCCGTTATATCCCCCCTTATCAGGGGGGTAGGGGGACTTTAAGAGAAAATGCGTAAGTCCTAATAAGATGATAACTACTTAACAACTTCAAGGAGAACTGTCTTATCCATAGCGAGTGCCTTTTCAAACATCGGTTTAAAATCGCTTGGATCTTCAACGCGTAACCCGACTGCGCCAAACGACTCAGCAAATTGCACAAAGTCTGGGTTTACCAACTCAACACCGATGCGTTTACCGAACCGCCGCAGTTGTCCGCGTTCAATTGAGGTATATTGATTGTCGTTCATCACGAGTGTCACAACGGGAAGGTTATACATCACAGCGGTTGCGAGGTCTGGACACGTCATTAAGAAACCTCCGTCCCCACTGAGTGCGACGACTTTCCGATCAGGATAAGCCACTTGTGCACCGATGGCACCCGTCAATCCGATGCCCATTGCCACAGAGACACCGGAGAAGATGTAACTTCCCGGATGATAACACGGAAAATGTGCCAACGCGCCGTAGCCGGTGATGTTAACGTCAACTGACAGGATCGCATCGCGGGGCATCACATCGCGCATCTCCTTGAGGATTTGCGGGTGTTCGATTTCGGTAAATCGTCGGCGTAACTCGTGTAGCCCTTCACCCCAACCGCCTGTCCGTTTCTCGTCACGGAGTGCAGCGTTCAACTGGCGTAAGACCAGTTTCGGATTCGCACCGATGCCAACTGTGGCGGGATATTCCTTATGAATCTCGTCGGGATCGGCTTCAATATGCAACAGCGGTTGTGGAATCTTGAGGCTCCAGTTGCCGGTATCGCGATAGTTGAATCGGGTGCCGACAGCAACGATGAGGTCAGAGGCGTTCATTGCCGCTTGCGCAACGCCGTCTCGGAAGATACCGATGGAATACGGCGAGTCTTCCGGTACCGAACCTTTTCCAAAACCCGTCATCACGATGGGCGCGTCCAGCAGCTCCGCAAACGCAAGTATTTCTTCAGTGGCGCGTGTGTGGTTGATGCCGCCGCCTGAAATAATGAGTGGACGCTCCGCTTGACTGAGGAGTGCTATGGCGGCATCAATATCTTGGGGAGCTGCTGTTGTCTGAATACCGTTGTTGTATGGCGGAATTGGCAAGTCGGCTTCTGCATCCAGCGCATCTTTCGCCAGTTCAATCAGCACGGGCCCCGGTCTCCCTGAACGGAGCGCGCTAAAACTCCGGTTGATAGCACCCGGAATCTGGTCGACGCGATGCACAATCTCCAGGTGTTTCGTCATCGGCGTGAAGGCGGCTCGCTGGTCCAACCCGTGGAAACTTTTCTTCGGATCCCGTTGTGCTAAGTAGGATGGGTTCTGCCCAGTAATCCAAAGCACAGGAGACGATGCCGTATTCGCCTCACCGATGCCGACAGAAGCATTATTTGAGCCGGGACCCGGCACCGTCATGCAAACACCGACATCGCCAGTAGCACGCGCGTAGCCATCTGCCATAAACGCCGTACCGCCTTCATGCCGTGTGACGTAGTGCTGGATATTGTCTTGATTGTTATATAATGCCTCGTAAACGGTGTCCAGGTGGTTACCCGGTAAACCGAATATATCTTTAACGCCTTGTGCTTTCAAGCATTCAACAAAAATATCGCCACCTGTCATAGTTGCTCCTTTCGTATTCTTAAAATGACAGAAACTGTTTTAGTCGCAATGCCACTCTTCTATGATACCACGAAGAGTCGTCCCTGTTTCGGTGTGAATACACTATTTAGATACGTCTTCTCATCAGCGTGCCAAAACGTAACGTTTTCCTTTGTTGCGTTGAGCAGATCAAACTCCGAAACGCTCAATGCCTTTCGTTGTATCTCGATTAAAGTATCTATCGATTCACTGCTTGTGTTGAATAGATAGAAAATTTCGGAAGTTTCTGCTTCCCTATGGAGTACTTGAACGCTATCTGTCGGATCGTTGTCCGGCTTTACGTACACTGAGACAATACGGGGCACCCATTTTTGGAGTCGTTTTTCGAGTTTTACCAACTTCTCGTCCGATGGCCCTCGGAGAATTGTTGTGCGTCGCCCATAGATGAGTTGTTCAAGCGGGTACGGCTCAAGTCCGATCCGGCCGTTCAGCAGATACGGCGTAGGTTCATCTATGATCAGTCTACCCTTTGCTTTCGTGAATGCCTTTAGACGTTTGACGGTTTCTTCTTGAAGCGATATGCAACTCGGAAGCAAAATAACGCTATAAATCTCTTTGGTGCCCGCTTTGGAATCAGGGAAACAGAGACCACCGTTTTTATGACCGAGTTTTCTCGCAGCGGCAGCGTCTATAACCTCTGCGACACCGAGTTCCTGCTCCGAGACAATCCTGAAGTCGTAAGCCAATGCCCATACACTTTGGCACAACCATCCCCACGCTTTTGTGACATCGCTCCACGCTTTCTCATCGGGCTTTGTCCAGAGGCTCTGCGTCGGTGCTACCATTAGGATTGGTCGTTTCGGGTAACCCGTTGCTAACCCTTGCGGTACACTATCAGCGGCACTGTTTCTGTTCATCCATAAGTTGAAACCGAGGCTTGCATCTTCAAGGTGTCGCGACGTTGGCGTGAGCGCATCCGCTTTGTTGTTTTTTTTTCGGGCAATACCGGCATGTTGTGTGTTGCTGCACGCCCATTTGGCAACGACGAACCGCCTCGGTGTATCTATTTCGGTGGCGTTCAGAATAGGGCAGTCCACTTCTGCGAGCATGGATCCTAACTCAAATTCCAACGTCTTAGCACTCGCTGGGAGGCTTAAAGCGAATCGAAGTCCCTCTTGATGACAGAAATCACGTAAACCGCCCAGGAAACAGGTCGCAAATCGCGTCGTCAATGCTTTCCAAAAAGTGTTTCTGACTGCCGCCGAGTTGTAAGTTTCATAGAACACTAACGGCAGGTATGTTGCGAGTGTCGTTTCCGACGCGTCCAGTAACACAGGACTCCACGGTACTGATGCTGTTCCTGCCCCTAAGACACTCGCTAAAGACAGAAATTTCGGGAGCTCACAGGTAAAACCGATGAGGTGTTGCTTGCCGTAAGTTTTTAAGTAGCCTCTCAGCATCCGCGCTATGAACTGAGATACGCCGTGGTCACTTAGCAGATCGTCCGTCACGCCTTCTGTCTGATAGAGGTGAATGACCGTTCGTCCACGCAGCCGTTCTGCGATCGTGAGGTCACCTGCGACACATCGCTGTACATAGTCGCTGATGTTATAACACGGTGCATCGGCGTGTGGTTCCGCGATTAAGTAGTATTGATTAAATTCTGTTCCGTCCGATAGTTGGGAATCCCGAAACGCGGACTGGATCGTTGTTGCTGTTTCCGTATCGCCGAAGGATAGGTCTATCGCGTCCAATTGATAGCGCGTTTGCAGTAAGGCGGACGGCAACGCAACCCATGCCTGTTTGGTTCGTCGTAACTCCGCTTGATGTGCTGCTGCGTTTTGCGTCCTCTGCCATGACAGCACATTTCCCGTGCTAAAAGCATCCGTCTGCACAACTGCCAACTC
>VXXH01000125.1:5035-6273 GCA_009835515.1 Candidatus Poribacteria bacterium | reverse complement strand
AAATACCATCGGAACTGCAGTGGATCCTTGAACATGGACAGAATCAAGATTACATTCAAGCCATAAAATCTATCTCGAAATCGCCACCGCTGCAAGAATGAAAACAATTCGACATCAGACAAACCGAATCGGAGACAAAAACATGAAACAACATTTTCAAACCATATTTCTTGGACTTTCCATTTTGCTGATACTCGGTTGTTCGGCGGTGAGTGCTGACACCACAACCCCCGAAACTTCTGAGATCGAGTATCACGGTTACGATGTACCAAGTGATCCCGATGGGCAAAGGTATCATCGTTTTTTTCCTACCCCCGCACCAGAAAAATTCTTTTACGATACTCGGCGGAAAATCACCGCAAATATTGATGACACCCCCGAAAAAGAGACCATTGTTCCAATAGTTGTTGATGGAGGTGGAAGACTTGAACCATTCGCTGGCTATTGGGCACACGCATTTCTGCTGATTCTTGATGAAACTGACGCAGGCGCGCCGAAGAAAAAAGCGTTTTTCCAACTCTATGATGCCGGAATTCATCATTTGGAGGTGCCAGCCGCGAAAACCATTGAACATCATAGTCCCGCATTTGTATTCAAGAAACCGTGGCCGGATGCTGCTAAAGGGAACGGTATTGGTTGTAAACCCATTGATTTAACAGGCGATGGCATTTTAGACGTATGGCTTGAGCTTGGCAGGGCTGTTGCTGTGATTTCATTTCAGAACGGTGAGTTCAAGGTAGTCTTCAGCCGCTACATGTATCCCAGGCATCAGAGTCCAGAATATGTGGACTTGGATAACGATGGCATTTACGAAATCAAAATTCCCTACAGCATCTATATGGTCGATCTGCCCAGCCTGCGATATCTGCGATGGATAAGCCTCTATGAGTGGGATGGAAACACTTACGTCTTGAATAACGAAAGATTCTATGCCGAGAATGACGAGTTCCTCATCGCGTTATTGAACCAGTATAATTATCTGTTGGTTCGATATGGAAGATATGAGCCATACAGTTTCTACTTAGGGTTGGTCTTCTACTATCGCGGCAATGCCGCAATGGCGAGAAGGCATCTACAGTGGGTCATCGAACATGCTGAGAAACGAAAGTATATTCAAATGGATAAAGCGCAAGATTATATTCAAGCCGCTGAGTTCCTCTTGAAAAAACTCGCGAAGCCACGAAAATGAAAACAATCTCACATCAAATGGGGCGAATCGGAGACAACGACTATGAAGC
>VXXH01000125.1:0-5025 GCA_009835515.1 Candidatus Poribacteria bacterium | reverse complement strand
TTAGCACTTTATATTTCACTGCTACTCAGTTCTTTTCCTGTGAATTCGGATACCTCTAAAACGACAAATTCTGCGGTCGAGTATTATTATTACGAGTCCCCAAATGATCCTGATGGTCAAAAGTATCACAGTTTTTTGCCTGCCCCGGCACCGGAAGGACTCTTTTACGATACCCGGGTCCATGCGTCTGCAAATATTGATGATACTCCTGAAAAAGAGAGCGTTGTTCTAATAGTTGCTGCTACAAGCAGGGACGTGTTCTCCAGCAACTGGGTACAAATGTTTCTCCTGATTACTGAAGCTGAGACCGAGGAAGGTCTGCCGAATCAAAAAGCCTTATTCAAACTTTTTGATTCGGGGACGCATGCCTTGGAGGTGCCAACCGCGAAAGCCATTGAACTTCAGAACCCTCTGTTCGTCTTCTGGGTACCACCGAAAGATTCTCATAAACCTCAGAACGTCTCTTTTGAACTCATTGATTTGACGGGCGATGGCACCTTAGACTTGTGGGTTGAATTTGGCTATGCGGTTGCTGTGATGTCATTTCAGAACGGCGAGTTCAGGCAAATCTTCAGCAGCTACGCGGATCATGGAGATCTGGCTAAGACATACGTTGACTTGGATAACGATGGCATCTATGAAATCAAGATGCCTAACAGTGTTTACCCGCGCGATCCTAAAACGGAACGCCCCACATGGATAAACCTCTATGAGTGGAATGGAAACATGTATGTCTTGAATAACGCAAAATTCTATACACGTGATAATGACATCTTGATTCAACTCATGATACACTATAACGCTTGGCTGAGGCGAGAAAGAGAGACCTCAAAGTGGACACCTCAACGGATTGAACTCATTAAATCTGGAAAATTCGCCTTCTATGCCGAGACGTGTGAATTCTACATGGGCTTAGCACACTATTATGGTGGCAATGCGGCAAGGGCACGCGCATATCTATGGCATGTCACTGAACGAGGCAAGAATGAAAATTACATTCAAGCCGCTGAATCTATCTTGGAAAAATTGCCGCCGCCACCAAAATGAAATAGGGGAACCAATAACTATGAAGAAACATAGTCAAAGCTGCCTTTGGGTGATTTCTATCTGGTTGATGCTGAGTGGTTGGGCAGTCAGTGCTGCGCCTCCAACCGCCGAAACCTCTGATGTCGAGTATCAACGATATCCGCGGTGGAATTTTTCTGAAGGTCGAGAGTATCACCGCTTTTTTCCGACCCCGGCACCAAAAGGACACTTTTACAATACCTGGATGAAAGCCACCGCGAATATTGATAACACCCCCGAAAAAGAAACCATTGTTCTAATCCTTGCTGAGACAGGAACGAGCGGAGACACGGACGACTGGGGCCAAGCCTTTCTGCTGATTGCTGATGAGACCGGGGCGGACGGGATTCCGAATAAAAATGATTTTTTTACATTTTTTGAGACGAGTAAGGATGATTTTGGGGTGCCAACGAAAGCCATTGAACTTCATAGTCCCGCATTCACTTTCAGAGAACCGCCGAAAGATGGTCACGGGCATCGGGGTGCCTCCTTTGAAGTCGTGGATTTGACAGGTGATGGCACTTTAGACTTATGGGTTAAGTTTGCCGGTAATGCCGTTGCTGTGATTTCGTTTCAGAAGGGTGAGTTCCGGGTAGTCTTCAGCCGCTACGGGTATCATGGAGAGCTGGCTAAAGGCTACGTTGACTTGGATAACGACGGGATTTACGAAATCAAAATTCACCACGGAATTTATCTGGACACTACATTGGAGCGTCCGACATGGATAAATTGCTATGCGTGGGATGGCATCGCGTATGTCTTGAATAACGCAAAATTCTATGCCGACAATGACGAGTTCCTCATTCGGTTATTGCGGCTGTATAATGGGCATCTGCTGTATGAAAGAAGTAGGTTAAAGTGGCGCGATAAACTGATTCAAGGAGAAAAGTATGGAGCATTCGACATCTATATTGAGACCTATGAATTCTACATAGGCTTAACATTCTATTATCGTGGTGAAGCGGGACTGGCACAAATGTATCTACAGCGGGTCGCTGGACAAGGGAAAAATAAAAATTATATTCAAGCCGCTGAAGCCATCTTGAAAAAATTGCCGCGCCAGTAAAAATAATCATAGTGCATCTTTTGCAATACTATCTCCTCGGCGCAGACGTGATGCAGACGATGCCCGCTGGTCAATTGCTATTTATCATTCGATTTCTCGGAAATCTGGTACTTCTATCGGGGCGCCACCGTTCGCAATAGATTGCTCCGAAACCAATCCCGGCACCGTGAAATCCATCGCCGTATAAACATCCAGCGGCGGATTTGTATCGGTCAGGATACTATCAACAAAGTCCCGCACCTTGAAATACTCACCGAGGTCACCAGCATTTTCAGCCTCAGCAGGCGGGTTTTTCCACCGTTCCGGCAGAAGGTCTTCAAATTGGGAGAGTGGTCGCCACTGTTCGCTTATGCCGAACTCGCTTAACCAGAGTTTCGGTGCTGCACCGAGTCCGCGCGAACTCTCATAACACCCGTCTGTCCCTTGTAAACTGAAATAGGAATTTGCTGGACGATTCGAGAGCATATCAATCCGAATCTTGATTAACCCGCCACAGTCCGTTTTACACAGCATCATCACCGTATCTTCCATCGCATGCTCAGGGTCAGTGTTAACGCCAGTACCGAGACAAGAGACACTCGCAACACGACTGCCAAACCATTGGAGTACTGGACCGAGGCTATGCGTTGCATAGTTACACCGATTAATACCGACTTGCCAGTAATAACGCCATGTTGGATTGCCTTCTGCATCGTGATGGAGCGACTTAATGTTGTGGAGGTATTCGCCTTCTCCGAAATAGACATCCCCAAACATACCCGCCTCTACCATGCTGCGGATCAGCACATTAGGCTTAGAATAACACGTATTTTCAGCCATCGTGTATTTGGCGGATGCTTTCCGAACTGCCCGCACTAAATCGTAGCACTCTTCTAAATTGACGGCAGCAGTTACTTCGCTGATGACGTGTTTCCCCGCTTCCAACGCTTCGATCGACTGCGGTACGTGCAGATTTTCCGGTGTCGCAAGCACGACAAGATCCACCGCGTCCAGCATCGCCGTATAATCCGTAAACTGTTGTGGAACATCAAACCGTTCAGTGACGCTCTGAAGCGTCTCTTCATTGAGGTCACAAAACGCCGTCACCTCGGTTTCTGCGATCGCTTTAAAAGGTGCGACATAAGAACTGCCGCGGTGTGCACCAACAATCCCCACTTTCAGTTGATTCGCCATTGTGTTTCTCCTCCGATTTCGGTGTAACTTCCGAGCTTCCAAAACTTGCGCTCCCAAAGTCTATAATGATAGCATAGCACGTTATGTATAATTTATCATCAACTTTCATATTGTCTCAATCCTCAATAGTGCCTATTTTAATTTGCCAACGCAGCATAAATCTGCTATACTTTAACCCGTCTGCAAGCGCACCACTGTTGCGGACTTCAACCAGTTTTCAGAGAGTCAATGCCCAATAGATATGAGAGGTAACTTGAAGCAGCCCATACTTCAAAATGGGTTTGCAAATTCCAACCTATATTCCGTCAATGAACAAGAAAACGCTTGATCATTTGCTAATCGCGCTTACAGTTTTATTTGATCTCTGTTTCGTTGCCACCGCAATTGTTGTGGCGTATTGGGTTCGGTTTGAATCCGGTTGGATACCTGAAACCCTCGCGTTACATAAAGGCGGCACCCCGCCACTTGATGACTATTTCCGACTCATTCCGTTGATGGCAATTATCTGGTTGACGACGCTGAAGACATTAAGACTCTATCGACTCGAAAGCAACGCGACCGTTTCAGCATTCTGGACACTCTGCAAAGCCGCTGGTATCGCGCTCATTGCCACGTTAGCCGCCCTCTTTTTCATCTATCACCATGATGCCTACTCACGTTGGGTCATGCTGCTCGCCTCTGGTTTCAGTCTCGTTTGGTTGTTTTTCGGGCGACTCGTTCTCCATCGTTTTCGTCAGGCAATTCACGCCCAAGGTGTCGGTGTGAGTCGTGTTGCACTCATCGGTTATGACGCACGATCTGAGCAGTTTATCAATACTTTGCAGACGAAACCGAATAGTGGATACGAATTGGTAGGGATCGTCACCGAAACAGCAGACGCTGACGATTTGGGTGTTCAGTATCTTGGCGAAGGTCAGAATATACTTGAAATCGTGCAAAAACATCGACTTGACACGCTCTTTATTTTATCGCCTGCGGTGCCGAATGACGCTATCCTCCAAATCCTCCACGTCTGCGAAGGCGTACCTGTCCAAATCAATGTTCTACCGGAACTCTCCGAATTTATCATCGGCGGTAACGCTATCACTCTTTTTGAGGGTATACCGGTGCTACAATTGCGGGAGACACCGATGCAGGGCGTGAGCGGTATCGTCAAACGTCTGATAGACATCGTTTTCAGCCTGTTTGCCTTGATAGTGTTAAGTCCGCTCATGTTAACGATCGCGGTTATTATACGCCTAACATCGCCCGGTAAAGCGATTTTTCGGCAGGAACGGGTCGGCAGAGCCGGAAAGCCGTTCCGTATCTACAAGTTCCGTTCTATGCGCGCCGATGCCGAGTACAACGTGGGGCATGTCTGGGCAGAAACCGACGATCCGCGGCAGACCTCGCTCGGCAAATTTCTCAGACGCTGGAGTTTAGATGAATTGCCTCAATTTTTCAATGTCCTCAAAGGCGATATGAGTCTCGTTGGACCGAGACCAGAGATGTCAGGTCTCATTGACACGTTCAGTGAGTCTATTCCGCACTATCTCGCTCGGCAGCGCGTCAAATCGGGTATGACCGGTTGGGCACAAGTCAACGGTTTACGGGGCAACACCTCTCTTGAAGAGCGGATCTCTTATGACCGGTACTACATCGAAAATTGGTCGCTCGCCTTGGATATTAAAATCATTTTGAAAACATTATGGGCTATTAAAAAAGGGTAGTGCTAATAGTCC
>VXXH01000754.1:374-6288 GCA_009835515.1 Candidatus Poribacteria bacterium | reverse complement strand
CAATCGCAGATGGTCCCACCGTCCAACGCGCAAGTGAACGCGCACTTACGCATCGTATCTCACTCCAGCAGATTTTGGAAATAGTGACATCCCTCCGTAAAGAGACAGACATCCCGATTGCCCTCATGAGTTACTATAACCCGATCTTTCGGATGGGGGAGGCGGCATTCTGCAAAGCAGCACAAGCGGCAGGCGTTGACGGTCTCATCGTGCCGGACCTACCGCCAGAGCAAGCACAACGGCTTCTGGAAGTCGCGCCGAACTATAACCTCTCGACCATTTTTCTCGCCGCACCGACAAGTCCACCGGAACGGATGCAGTTAATCGCATCGGTTAGTACAGGGTTTATCTATTGTGTTTCAGTAACAGGTGTAACAGGGGCGCGAGCAATGCTGTCAGACGAAATCGCACCGATGATTACAGAACTGCGGAAACATACTGATAAACCGATTAGCGTCGGTTTTGGTGTCTCAACACCTGAGCAGGCGAAGCAGGTGGCAGATATTGCCGACGGTGTGATTGTTGGAAGTGCTATCATCAATGTCGCTGAAAAGCATATTGACGACGAAGCAAAATTACTCGCTGCAGTGAAGCAATTCGCGTCAGATTTAGCAGCAGGTGTAAAAGCATAAGGTGTGATCCTATTTCTGTATCCACCTGTTCTTCAGGATGTGAAGGTGGATGCTCAGATTATATGGAGGACTCAACACATGGCTTATAGCAACTTCACCTTAGAAACAGTGAGAGAAGCGTTTCAACTCGAAATGGTTCAGTCAGCAGGTATCTTTTCCGAAACAGAGGAGGTTGAGCCGAGTTCGGAACTCATTAAGGCGTTGGCAAAGAAGGTCCCGTTAGCCATTGCGATAGGCACAGAAAAGGCAAAGTCAGAGATGATAGTCGCCGATATCCTCGTTGAACTCCGGGAGCACTTTGAGCATCGTATTAGCCTTTTTTCGGGTATTGATTTCAATGTTGATACCGAAAACGACTTGACGGGTGTGTGTGATTTTTTGGTGAGTCTATCTCCAAACCAATACTATTTGGAGTCCCCCGTTATTATCCTTGTTGAAGCCAAGAAAGACGACCTCATAACAGGCCTCGGGCAGTGCGTGGCGGAGATGATCGCTGCCCAACGCTTTAATGCTGAAAAAGAGAACAACATTCCACGTGTTTATGGTGCTACTACAACAGGGACGCATTGGCTCTTCCTCAAATTGGAAGGCAAGCGACTCCACATTGACATGGCAACTTATATGCTTGAGCGATGCGACAGAATTCTCGGCATCCTTGCCAGTATGGTCGCACAAAAATCGTAAAATCCCCTACATCCCGCGCCTGATACCAAATTCCGTTTCAAATGCCGCCCAAATATCTTCTGAGATGTCAGCAGTCGCAGCTTCATACCCGTCCTCTACTTGTACTTTATCGGCGGGACCAAACATAACAACACCGTCTATCGGTGCAGCGAGGCAAAACTGCATCGCCAGATGACGGATATTGACATCACGTTCCTGACACCACTTCCACATCGCGTAAGCCTTCGGTTCCGCATTAGGGTTGCGTCGGCGTTCCTCTTCAACCTTCGGTTCCGCACCCGTCAAACTCCCCATACCTAACGGACTCGCGAGGATAATGCCGACACCGTGTTCGCGTGCCAACGGCAAGGTTGTCTCTGCCACAGATTGCGATAACAGCGTATAGTCTAAGAAAGTAAGGATAATGTCGATATGCCCCGTTTCGATCAATTCTTTGTGGAATTCATGAGAACGCACACCAGCACCGATGTGTCGAATAGCACCCTCCGCCTTCATTTCTAACAGCGTATCTAACGCGCAACCCGGTGCCAATACACTCTCCATATCAATCGGATCGTGAATAAGCACGGCATCGAGGTAATCCGTGCGGAGGTCTTTGAGACTGTTGGTGACACTCCAGCGAGTGCCATCTGCGGAGAAATCTTTCCGCCGTTCTGGGTGTGTGCCTACTTTGGCTTGTAGGTAGACCTTTTCTCGCAACCCATCGGAGAGGGCTTCGCCCCAGAGGTGTTCCGCGTGACCGGGGTAAGTGTCGATGTAATTAATACCGAGTTCGATACCGCGTCGGATCGCGCCGATGACTTCAGCATCCGGTTTCTGCCACAGCCACGCTGCGCCGAGCGCAAGCGCATTCGGTTGCATCTCAGTTCGTCCCATCCGTCGTGTCTCTAATTTTGTGGTTGTCATAATTGCCCTATAGGTTACGGCACGGCGGCGCGTGCCTACTACTTTGCGAGTGGATTACGGCACGACGGCGCGTGCCTACTACCTTGCGAGTGTCTGTTTGAGTTTATGTGTAGATTCGGCGAGTGATTCTTGTAGATATGGGTAAGGAAAACCGCCCCACCGATCGGGAGGTGGCTCGTGTGCTTGCACAATCTTCAGACTCACGAAAATAGGTCCGACTTCATTCCAGATTTTCGGCAATTCTGCTTCAAGTGCGTCTGAATCATCAAATTCATAAACTTGTTCAAAACCGGCACCTTTTGCAATCATTGACCAACTGAAACCGGCGTTACCAGCAGGCACCGGTTGATTGCCTGTAACCTCGTAGGTGCCGTTGTCACAGACAAAAAGGAGATAGTTCGGCGGTGGCGTATTCAGCGCAGTAATCGTCGCCAATGTGCCTAAACACATTAGCATACTGCCATCCCCGTTAAGCACAACTACCCTCTTGTCGGGTTTGGCAAGGGCGATGCCGAGGGCGAAATCGGCGGCGTGTCCCATCGCGCTGCCGACGGAGGCGTAGTCTAACGGATGTGTCGATATTTTGCCCCACGGTACTGTAGTTCCCATCGTCGTGACAACGATTTCATCTGTCCGTTGGTTTGCGATTAATTGTAGACATTCTTCCTTGATGAGCATGATTTTCTCCAACAACTTGAGATTATTTCTCTTCTTCTGGCGGTAAGAACGTAATGCGCGGCGGAATTTTCAGTGCTGTTGTCGTATCTTGAACATGCTGTGCGAATTCCGTTTCCGTCTCAATACCGTCGATACCACCACCCCAGATAGCGAACGTCCGATAGTTGAGTCTACCATCCGCATCAGGTGTTAGAATAACTGGCAAAAGGTCGGTTTTCTCAGATATATTTGTGCTATATGTGTCGCGACGGGCGGAGGTAATGAGGGCGATACCGAGCGTGTCTATGCCACTTAGATCTGTTCCCCAACTCCATATCCAACCTTGTTCTCTGTCCTCTTTATAACCATCTTTCAGATCCGGAATACCTGTGGCGATAGCGTAATCTGTTGGTAAGCCTCCATCAATATGGATATGATGCTCAATCCACGGGTTTTCGCCGTAGATGAAGGTAGTTGATGTTAATCGGCGGATCTCACCTTTAACATTCCACGCTGGGATAATCCTTTGAACAACAGAGCGAATCGAACCATCGGCGAGAATCCGGACGTAGTCGCCTTCAGCAGGTAGTGGAACCATCTCCGCTTTTGCTTTATCCCAGAGTGCGATCCCGCCGCAGCCTATTAAACCTTCACGCGGGGTTAGTGCTACCATTTTAGTGGTTTCAAGATCGAGCAGCGCGTTTAGCGATAAACCGATTGATTCAACAACATTCAACTGTCCTGCCGTTGGAGTTTCCTGACCGAGATCAGAAATATCGCTGTCGTAGGATTTGCGGATAAAGTAGGTCTCTTGGTTCTCAAGGTCTCGTAACAGCCACTGTTGCGCTGGTTTCTGCGTCTCTATCTGAACTTGTTGGGAGAGGGTTATACCATTCGTCTCAAAGTGCTGTATGAGTTCGGGTGAAAGCGGTCTTCTGTCTAATTCAGCTTGGTCTAATTCAGTTTGGAACATCGCATCCATACTGAAGCGTGCCACCCGTTTTTTGCCGTAGGCGATGAATGCCCCATTCGGTTTCAGTAGATACGCGATTAAATTTGATTCCATTGCTGCCACTACGTTCAGTTCAGGAAAGATCGCGGCTCGCGTCTGTTTGTTGATATCGAGTGTTAATGTCGCTTTGACAGTCGGATCGTAAAGGATTGAGACTTCTTTTGTCTCTTCCGCTCCTAAGTTTAGCAGGAAACAGAGTTGATCGCGTTCGCCATCGTAATCCAAGTCATCTGCTTGTGCTGGGACCATCACTTCCCGTGGTGCTTTTCCAGTGACGACCGAATAGGCTTTAAAAGAGAAGTCAGCGTTCACCTTTCGGAGTTGAGCCCCAGTTAACACAATCGGAACGTTTTTCCGGGGGATCGGTAACGTATTTTGAATGGAGAGGCGGATCTTATTAATCTTCTGATTGCCACCCGGCATTGTACAAGCACTGAGCACCAGCAGGGATCCGAGAATAAGTGATAGGCAGATCGTTAAGATTGTCCTCGCTATATGTGTCTGAATGTGATCTTCCGTATGTGTAGTTTCCAATTTTTTTTCCTTGGTTAGATTTTTGCGCGTGCTGCGGATGATGGGTTTGAAATGCCAGAAACAAAAAAGGATGTCTTCAGCATTAAAGGTCCGGTAGCACTTCAAGTAAACGGTCAATTTCAGATGGCGTGTTGTAGAAATGGGGAGAGACTCTGACTCCACTCCCACGTTCTGCTGTAATTATGTTTTCAGTGTAAAGCATTTCGTAGATTTCAGCAGGCGTGTGCTTTTCACTTTCAAAGATGACAATTCCTGCTCGATCAGCGTCTGTTTTTGGCGTGATGACCCGATAACCTTTCGCCGCCAATCCGGCTATTAAGCGTGCAGTGAGTTCTAAAACATGTGCTTCAATTGCCGGGATACCGATGTCATGCAGTAAATCAATTGCTGCTTTGAGTCCGTATAATCCGACGCTATTGTAAGACCCCTCTTCAAAACGGGTTGCGTCGGGTTTCTGGGTTAAGTCGTAGTTGAGAAAATCGCGCGGATTTACGACACTCGCCCAACCGACATTGGTGTTGATCAACTGTTCCCGTTTTTCATCGGCACAATAAAATATCGCTGCGCCCTCCGGTACCAATAACCACTTATGTCCATCAGCGGCGAGAATATCAATGTTACAGGATTTCACATCCACTTCAACGACACCGAGACTCTGAATAGCGTCTACGACAAACCAAATATCGCGTTCTCGGCACAGCTCACCGAGTGCCTTAATGTCGTTTCGGAAACCGGAGGCGAATTCCACATGGCTGATCGTTAAAACGCGTGTCCGTTCATCAATCGCAGCAGCAATATCTTCAATAGAGATACATCCATCCCGTTCTGGCACCATGCGCGTGCTAACACCATAACGTCCCTTCAAACACCACCACGGATAGACATTCGCTGGAAACTCAACTGCTGTTGTGACCACATTGTCACCCGCCTGCCAGTCGATACCGTTCGCAGCGATGAGAATGCCTTGCGTCGTGTTCTTCATAAACGCTATTTCGGTGGCATCAGCGTTGATGAGTCGTGCCGCTGTCACACGGCATGCCTCTGCTGCTTCTGCCCAATCGTCAGCATGCACAGCACCATAAAGCGTGGCATCTTCTATGAATCCTGCCATTGCGTCTTGCACCCGACGCGATAACGGCGCAACGCCGGCATGATTCATATAAATGTACGTTTCAGTTACTGGGAATTCACTGCGCCAATCTTGGGAAAGTTTACAATCAGAAGCACTGTTCACCACATATTACCTTTCCTGACTTCCACTCGTCAAAAGAACCCTGTAGCCTGAAACGAAGTGGAAGGGTTTTGCTTGGGTGTTTCTTCTAAATCTACGGAGAAGAACACCAATACCCAAATCTACCTGACCGAACCACAAGGAATAATTAAAAATTCAAAAATGTTTCGACGGTATAGTCTTTTACCCGTTTGGCATTCGCAAACGCGATGAGTTCACCGAAGAGTCCAAAGCAGAACACCAAAATTCCGGTTGTCA
>VXXH01000754.1:0-364 GCA_009835515.1 Candidatus Poribacteria bacterium | reverse complement strand
GAATTAGTAGAATTCCACCGAGTATCAACAACATCACACCGATGGGACCAAAAAGCCGAACGGGTCTCCGCTTACATCTAAAGATGAAAAAGCGAGCGAATTTTCCCAACTCAGGCAGCTGCTGTTTAGCCTGTTGAATTTGGTGTTCTGCCAGCCACCCAAGTCCGAGTAAAGCGACTGCTAAACTGAAGCAGCTCACCACTACGATGTTGGCACTACCAAACAAAATGCGTCCTGAAATGAAAAAAGGGAGGCTTAGCATCGCAGCAACACGAAAATCTTTCTGCTTCGGGTTAAAAAGGACATCTGATAGTCGTTGCGACAGTCTTTTCGGTTTTTGTGATTTCGGGCGCGATGTGAAGAC
>VXXH01000328.1 GCA_009835515.1 Candidatus Poribacteria bacterium | reverse complement strand
TTCTCCTGTAGTAACACGCTGTGTTCGCGACGCTTGCTGATTGCTAACGGCTGTTCCGTATAGGAACGAAATGAGAAACGGAATACTTATTTGATTTAGAGAGGTGCTTTTATGTTTTTACGTCCAATTGTGGAATGGATTGTTTCTTTAGAATCTGGCGAGAGCTTCCGAAAAATGTCTTCCTTATGGCTACGAATTTGTGCAGTGTTAACCTTGTCGTTAAGTCTATCGCTTGGAGTAGGGGTACTTATAGCGGTGCCGAAACTTATTTCGGGATATGGAATCAGTGAAGCCAATACGTTTTTCATGATTGGACTCACGCTATGTTCTGCAATGATCCTGAGTGTCGGCATAATCCTTTTCATGCTGCTTCGACATCGAGCCGATAAAATCAACAGTCTCGGTGAAGAATCCCATCTTATATTTGGCCCGATTGCAAGTATCTATATCCGACTCGCTGGTGAAATTTGCTTTCTTCTATTAAGTGGGGCGGCATCCGTTTTATTTGTCCTTGCCATTTTCATTGTCGGATTTGAATGGTCGCTCGCACTTATTTGCTGTCTACTATCTACTTTCTTTCTTTTGTTAGGGTATTTTGCATTGAAATTCCTTTATATCATCGCAGAGTACGCAGGTTTGATCGGCGATGTCGCAACGAATGCCAGAAAGATTGAGACGACGTTAGCAACAGCTGTAGCTGCTACCACAGCACCTGAGTCCGTGCCATCAGAGGAAGTTTGATAAAAAGGATTAACGCAGCTTCAATGTGATATAGATAGGACTTACGCATTCTCTCTTAAAGTCCCCCTACCCCCCTGATAAGGGGGGTAGGGGATTTAGGGGTTTCAAGGACAGAAATTCCTACTTTTTGCGTCTCAATGTCCGATATTTGCTCAATTTGCGTAAGTCCTAATAGATATAATCTTTCATGTCAGGATAATACATGAGGAACCCCTAAAAATGAAAACCGCTCCGACGCTTCACACAGAAAGATTGATCCTACGGTCATTTACGCTTCAAGACGCACCAGATGTGCAACGTTCCGCGGGTGACCGTGATGTTTCGTCAACCTTAACTTCTGTGCCTTACCCTTATGAAGACGGCATGGCTGAAGAATGGTTTCGTTTCTGTCACGACGCGTTTGAAAAAGGAAAAGGCGTGCACTTCGCAATTGCGTTAATAGCCGACAAGCACTTCATCGGCACCATAGGGCTTGAACAACTTGACCGGAAGCATGAGAAGGGCGAGCTCGGTTATTGGCTCGGAAAACCTTATTGGGGCCAGGGGTATGCCACCGAAGCGGCACGCGCTGTGGTTGCCTACGGTTTTGAAGTGCTGAAATTGAATCGCATCTATGCTTACTACTATACACGGAACCCTGCTTCGGCACGCGTCCTTGAGAAAATCGGGATGCACACTGAGGGGTGTCTCCGACACCATATTAAAAAAGATGGAAATTTTGAGGATGTCATCGCATGCAGTATCCTAAAAACGGACTTTGATTATAATGAAGGAGAAAGATCATGAGAAATACTTATCGGTTAATACTCGGTTTCGGAATTATCGCTTTCACACTGTTATCTCTACAGATAGCAAACACTAAACAAACTACAGTTGGAGAGCCGCCTCTCACAGATAACATTCTACGCAGTAAGATCGCGTTTGCGGTGGTGGGTGAAGAGATTAACCGCGGTTTAAACCTGCACACACTTTCTGAATCGGACTATTGGAAACTGCGAGGTCCTGTGCTGTTAGAACAGCAAACGGATATCCACTTCCTGCTCCGAGAACAGTACGGTAGGATTGTCAACACCGTCTATTTTGGAGCAGCGTTGGATGCCGGTTCTCCGAGCCAAAACCCGTCAATACGTCCGGAAAATAAACCTGTACTCTATCAGAAAGCCTCGGAGATTATTCGTGATTTTATCACACAAAAGGACATCTCCGTTATCATTAGGTCTCACGCGCCTATTGGTATAGGTGAAATAGCGGCGATTCGCCGGCTGCAGGGTGAGGTCCCTTATACGTACGAAATTATTAACAGTGCAGCCGTTTCCGTTCCCCTTAAAAACATCGCTGCTTTGATAAAACTGCCGTTTATCACGGAAATATGGCCGGATCGTAAAGGACATTTACAACAATTACCTCAAAATGTCCAGAAAATCGGAGCGGATAAGGTTCATGAACAGCCTCCGAATGGACTCGGTGTTACGGGTAAGGGAGTCCTTGTTGGTGTTGTTGATAACGGTATGACATGGGATCATGATGGAGCGATTAAAAAGATTGATCCCTGGATTGATAGGAGTAGAGTTCAGGGAATTAGGCCAACCATCCAGCGAGAGGATCGAGATCACGGTATTGTGGTAGCACGCGTTATTGGTGGAGCACTACACAACAACAAAATTGGGGTTGCTCCGGAAGTCCGCTTTGTTGATGCAAGGCGCGGTTATGCTCTTGCGATCGGCGATGGTGATTATAAGGACGCAATGCAGGCCCTTAAGTGGGCTTCTGATACAGATACGGATATTATCAATTTTGGCGATCAGCAAGCTGACGTTATCAATCTTAGTAGGAGTTGGGAGCCTTGGGTATATGGCCGGAGCGCGGATGATCCAATGAGCAAGTTAATTGAGACCCTCGTAGAAAAGAACGGGATCGTTGTTGTAAACGCTGCTGGTAATTGGGCAAGGCAACGTGCAAGTGGTCAAATAAATAGCACAAGCAATACTAATACTCATGCCTTTACAGTAAGTAAAGACATTAGTGTTAAGGTCACCCTGCTATGGGATAACAAAACTAACGATTTAGACTTAGCCGTTTCGGGTTCTTCTAACACCCCGATCAAATCTCAAGGCGAAACAAGTTACGGAGTAAAAAAACTTTATGAGGAGGTAAAATTTGATGCACAGGTCAACAACACATATACCGTTGAAGTTCAAGCAGTGGGGCAGAATTTTTCAAGCCCTCAAGCGTATGAAATTTGGCTGCACGGCGAAGACAGAGAAGACAGATATGTTCCTGAATTCACATCACCAGATCGCGAAAAGACCGTCGGTGTGCCTGGATACAGTCCGAAAGTTATCACGGTGGGTGCTGTGTCTCCAGGTACTTCTAAGATAACTACTTATTCCAGTGCAGGACCCTCTGATACGGGATTAATTAAACCGGAAGTAGTCGCTCCAGGTACAGTTTATTTGACTGATGGGACGAGTTATCAGACTAAGGGGGGCTTCGCCCCAGGGACGAGTTTCGCTGCCCCTCATGTTTCCGGTGTCGCAGCGTTAATTCTTGATGCTGTTGGGAAAAACAGTGCTGGTGAGTGGAATTTCAGTCCTGCCGAGGTTAAATCCGCAATAGTGCGTGGCGCAGAACGAGGCGGACAGATAACCCTAACACCTATAATACTACCCCTATCACCTATACCCCAAGCACCTGATAATGAATACGGTGCAGGGCTTGTCAGAGCGGATAAGATCATCTTCGGCGACGAGGTGCAGCCGGGTGCCACAAAGCGTTTTAGAATTACGCCCGACTTGCTCCAGTCTCAGTTTATCGGTGTTGGTTACTTAAACGCTGAAAACAGGTATCCGAATACGACTAGCTCTCATGTTGATTTCTCTGTTGCAATTTCGTGGGGGAATAATGGGGAAGTATTCCCCCTAGCCCCAACACCAGGGACCACGATTCCACAAACCGCGCCGCCTTTAGAATTGAAACTCTTAAACACTCATTTCAAGACTATAGTGCAGAGTTCTGGGGGTAGTAATCAGTATACTCAGGGATCGAATTACGTAAAAATCACTGGTTTCCCTCTTCCCACCAATCTAAATCGTAATGATTATCTTTACCTTGATGTTCATAACCCAAAAGGAAATGCTCCTATCCGTTTTACGGGTGCTTCAACACAGCCAATCGAACCATTTGTTGTAGCCATCCCGTCTAAAGTTAGACCCACCCATACAACCACAACCGCTCCGCCCCAAGGGACGTCCGTATTAAATTTACCGAAGGATGCCACAGCGCGTTTCGGTAAAGGTAATATACATCACATCGCATATTCACCGGATGGCACGTTGCTTGCAACAGCCGGGAGGGTCGGTGTTTGGCTCTATGATGCGAAAACCTATCAAGCAGTAGGCCTACTCAGAGGGCATAGGTATGGTGTCAGTACCTTAGCGTTCAGTCCGGATGGCAAAACCCTCGCAACTGGTAATCGTTTGTACGGTACGGCCAACACGGTGCGGTTGTGGGATGTTGCCACAAGAACAGAAAAGAATAGGCTTACAATAGGTGGGGTCTATGACGTAGCATTTAGCCGGGATGGGAAAACCCTCGCAACTACCGATGATCGCGACGAGGTACGTTTGTGGGATGTTGACACAGGAACAGAAAAGAATCCCCTTCCAACACGTTCGGTTGACAGGGTAGCGTTTAGTCCAGATGGAAAAACAATCGCAACTACCTATGGGGGGGCCCTGGTGCGTTTATGGAGTGTTTCTTTTGGCGTAGAAATGAAAGTCTTTACGGGGTATAACGGGAACATCCGTAGCATAGCGTTTAGTCCAGATGGAAAAACAATCGCAGGGGGTGGCAGCGACAACACGGTGCGGTTGTGGGATGTTGACACCGGCGAAACCACGCACAGACTCAGAGGACATACGCGTGAGGTGAGAAGCATAACGTTCAGTCCGGATGGAAAAACAATCGCAACTGGGAGCAGAGACGAAACAGTGCGGTTGTGGGACATCAAAACAGGCGAAACCAAGCACACCCTTACAGGATCTACGTTTCAGGGATATTATGTCGAATATCCAGAGAACGATACCGTAACCTTTAGTTCGGATGGAAAAACAGTCGCAAGCGTGGATTTGGACTTCACAGTGCGGTTGTGGGATGTCGAAACAGGCACACAGAAGAAAACGCTCCCAAGGCCTACGCTTGCGGTCTATAGCTTAGCGTTCAGTCCAGATGGGAAAACCCTTGCAAGCGGGGAGATGGACCACACGGATAATAACATCACGGTGCGGTTGTGGGATGTTGACACAAGAACAACAAAGAAAACGCTCACAGGGCATGCGTATTTGGTCTATGGCGTAGCATTTAGTCCGGATGGAAATACACTCGCTACTGCAGGTAATGACAAAACAGTGCGTTTGTGGGATGTTGACACAGGTGCAGAAAAGAAAACACTCATAGAGCATTATCAGTCTCCTGCCTGGAGCGTAGCGTTTAGTCCGGATGGGAAAATACTCGCAAGTGGCGGACCCGGTGCTGCGCATTTGTGGGATGTCAAAACAGGCGAAAGCACGCACACACTCCCACATCGCTGGTCTCCTGTCCGGAGCGTAGCCTTCAGTTTGGATGGAAAAACAATCGCAACCGGGGGAATACAGAGTAGGGGCGGCGAGGTGCATTTGTGGGATGTCGAAACAGGTGAAAACAAGCAAACACTCCCATTGTATGCCTATAGCGTAGCGTTTAGTCCCGATGGAAAAACAATCGCAGCTGGGGGTGATAGAGGAAATGCGTCTTTGTGGAATCTCGCCTTTGATGAAATCAAACACACATTCACAGTTTCTACGGACACGTACTATAGACCCCCGCCGGTCTATACCGTAGCGTTCAGTCCGGATGGCAACACGCTCGCTACTGGGGGTGGGACCGCTACTGGGGATGGGACGGTGCTTTTGTGGGATGTCAAAACAGGCGAAAACAAGCACACACTCACAGGACATACGGCTACTGTCCGGAGCGTAGCGTTCAATTCAGATGGCACCACACTCGCAAGCGGGAGTGAGGACGGCACGGTGCTGCTCTGGAACGTTACACCTTATACGGTAGAGCCACCAGCACCTGAATATCCCCCATGGGACGTAAATCAGGACGGTAAAGTTAACATAGTGGATGTGGTTTCTGTGTCACATTACCTCGGAGAACCGGCATCAGCATCCCCACGGGCAGATGTTAACGGTGATGGTATCATTAATATCCTCGACCTGCTCCTTGTCTCAAAACATATTGACGAGTCAACAGATGCTGCTGCCCCGGTTCGTATTGCGAAGTTAGAAGGCCTTGACCGGACAACCGTTGAAGGGTGGTTAGCACTTGCGCGAATCGAAGACGACGGTTCTTTGGTATTCCAAGAAGGTATAGCCTACCTTGAACGTCTTTTGGCGGCACTCACGCCGAAAGAGACGGCACTGCTTGCGAACTATCCGAACCCGTTCAATCCGGAGACGTGGATACCCTATCAGTTGGCAAAACCCGCGGATGTGAAGTTAACGATCTACGACATCAAAGGGCGCGTCGTGCGGGATTTGGATTTAGGGCATCAGCGTGCAGGGATGTATCA
>VXXH01000102.1 GCA_009835515.1 Candidatus Poribacteria bacterium | reverse complement strand
GAGCAATTGAATAGGGGTTTGTTGTTTGTGCAAGCGATTCCCCGCTGCATCACGCAACGCTTCATCGCCTGCAAAGTAGCCCGAGGTTAACTCACGGATATCGTCCCACACGTCAGTAACGAACATACCATTTTCGCGTGCATGTTTATAACCTACTGGCAGTGGGGGATCAATGCGTAACCTGTGGAAAACACGCGGTGTTTTCCCTTTCGTTGCAAACGCAATGACTTGGTAGTGTTTGCCGAAGCGTTTCAACCCTGGTACTGCTGAGGTTTTCTTTTTCCAAACAATCAGGTTTTGGAAAGTCCATCCGGTATCACGCAAGCACTGCAACACAAATTCTGTGTTTTTTTCTCGTTGCATGAAATAAATTGCACCACCATCGGAAGTTAACGCATACACCTTTGCACAGACCTCGTGCATCCACCCCCAATATTTTGTTGGAGGGAGATTGTCGTCCCATGCCTTGTATGCCTTGTCTTGATTGAAAGGTGGATCGAGAAAAGCCAAGTCTATTTGTGGAACAATGCGTTCGTGCGCTAACACTGTCGTGCAATTTTCATGCAGGACGATGCAAGTTTTGCTCAATGAATTGTCCATAGTATTTACGCCTTTGCGAACTACCCACCCATTGCAGCGGCGACGATGATGCCGAGTGAGACGAGTACCCCCGCAACAGCGATCCCTGCAGCGGTGTTATTCTCTTCGGCGATCTGACGGTTTAGGTCGTATGGTGTCGCCACATCAAAAACTTTGTAGCCTACCATCAAAATTATCAAACCGACGATACTAAAAACAACGCCTTCAATGATAAAACCGCCTAAGACTTTGAAGTCTACCATCGGAGCATTTGCTGCGGCCGCGTCATCTTGGGCACTTGCGTTATGTGTGAACATAACAAAAGCAACAATCGCTACCGCAACCAGAACGAACGTGGTGAAAACAATTTTCTTAGCCATTTTGTAGTCTCCTTGAAGCAATTATGGACCTTATCAGAAAACACTGGTCGTGACAAGGGAAAGACCAGAGCCGGGGTCCATAGTTAAAAGATTTCAAACTGCACATCCGCGGCGGGATGCAGGTACTTTACCAATATAGTATCCTTATCTTCAATATAAAGCCATCCAGATTCAACATCTTCAAGCGTTTGCACAAGCGGAATCTCGGTCTCGGCATATTTGCCGAGTCCATCAGCAGATTCAGAATCAGTCGGCGGTTTTTTTCCATTAGAGGTTGGCGTGTCATCCGGAGACGCTGCGAATTGGTACCTTGCACGAAGGGCTTGTGGCACCCGTCCGTAGCCAGCAATGAGGGCATAACTTATTTCGTTTTCAGCGTAGCTAAGCTGCCAGTTCAGTTGCCCCTTGTTGGTTAAGGTGAGGGCATCCACCTTCGCGCCCGAACTCAGATGTATATCACCAGCAATAGCGGTTTTAATACCCGGATCGAGACCGCGAAGTTTATAAACGTTAACCATAATATCCTCAGGATTCAGATGTGGTCCTTTGCCTTCGGTACAGAAGCCGTAGAATCCATCGGGATAAGTGCCTTTGCGTTCACCGTCTTCCCACTGCTGATACATTGCACTTACGGCAATGCCTTCAGCAATCTGATGCCATCGCTCATCCTCGGTATGTTGATTCAGACGTTGTAGATAATAGGCGAGCACCAATCCATTCCATTGGACGGGTACACCAAACCAAGGGTGTGTATAGAAAGTCGTTCCGAAAACAGGAATTGAGGCGAAATGCATGCCGGGTCGGTCAGGCAGATGCCAATGGTAAAGAAACGGTAGTGCGGTTTCTGCCCAATAGGTTGCCCGCTTGAAGTATGCTTTCTCTTGCGTAAGTTCAAAGGCTTCAACATAAGCCCCGATTGCGTGTGCGGCTGCGAGCACATCCGGTTGGTACATCGGGCATTCCCACATTTGTGCGCCGCGTGGGACGGAGAATTGTTTCATGAATCCAAGTGCCTTCAAACCCGCCTTACGCGAGGTTTTGTTTCCGGTAATCCGGGCGTGTTTGAGGAGCAGGAGTGCCGATTCCGCACAGGTCCCAAGTACCGCTTCCCCAGCTTTTCCGAGGGTGGCAGTTTTTTCGTTTGTCGGATGCCACCGCCAACTCCCATCCGATTCTTGTGTAGCGATGCGTTGTTGTGTCTCTGATTCCATGTAAGCTAATGCCGCATCAAGGTTGCCGATATAGAACGGGAATTCCCATCTCAAGATATGACAGGAACCGCGTGCCGCCAAGCCTCCAGGTCCAGCATCGGCTACGGTATTATTCATAATCTCCAGCACCCGTTCTTTTACCTGCTCATCTTTTGTAGCCAGGTAATCGTACCAGAGCAGCGTGCCGAAACCGGGTTCGTTGTGCGCTGTCCAGTCAATACAATGGCGTGATTTTCGAGTATGCTCGTCCCATGTCGTGTGCATAAATCCGTGCCGTGAAAGCCGTACTTCTTCTTCATCGCTGCGGGGCGGTTGCAGTGGTTCATGCACGCCATAAGCATCTGTCCAATGTGTCAGAGCATCTAAAAGAGAAGCATTCCCATCAACAATAATTTCGGTTTTGATAGACACCGGACGCGACGCTATCAACGGGTACGGAATTGAAGCCTCCGTCTGATTCTCCTGAACCCATGTCGGTATCGTCGGTAGGAACACTCCGAGTGCATGGTTTTTCTGATGCTGATGCCAGTTCGGTGAGGCGAATATCGCTGAGAGCGTTTGGTTTTCGCCATCCCAAGTTTCCAGGGGATTCCAGATAATACCGACCAAGGTCTTTTGCATCTCTACAGCCATGACGGGTACAGTAATCTTATAGGGGTGGGGCACGAGGCGGTTGTCAAGTGGCGGTGCTGCATCCCGTGTGCTTGAGGAGCGTTCATCACTCTCCAAGAATTCGAGTCCAGGGAAGAGTGCCGCTGTCTTCTTCTCGCGATTCCGTCCTTGCCCTGCATACAGCATCGGACCGTGGAAAGCGAGGAGTTCTCTGTTGCCATCAGTTTGTAACTGATATTCTGTTTGAATGCGTCTTGCATCTTCAGAAAGCGTCCATCGCATCTCATAGTTCCAGTTGACACCATCAGGATCGGTATCTGCGCCGCTGAGCCGGATAATGGATTCGCCGCGATTGTTCCCTGCAAGTTGATACGCTGTCGGGACCAATTGGACTGTTTGACGGTTTTGTGAGGCATCAAGGTAGGTAACCTCGGAGAGTGCTGGACAGGTTGCCACCTGTTGATAGTTACCACCTTTCGCGACAAATAGTACATAGTATTCAAAGCCGCCGTCGGTAGCCTTTTCGTCAAGGGCAGTGGTACCTTTAGCATCTTTGCTATCGGTTGTTTGTGTGGCTTCAGGCCCTCGAACAAAAACGACGCGAAGATTTTTATTTCCCATCACAACGCTACCGTCTTCTGCCATGTAGGTGTAGAGTTCTTTCACTACTTTGGATTCAAGTTTCGGAGATGCGGTACGAATTGGAATCCTACCTTGAACTGTATCCCGCGCTTCACCGGCTGCGGTTTGGCATTTGAGTGAAACTGAGGCAGTTGTCAGAGTCGGTCGTGAAAAACGGCGGACCACCCAGAAAAAAGAGGTTTCTTCGCCGGGTTCAAGTTCTCTAACTGTTTGCCTGGGGCGTCCACGCCTTAGTTTTACACCGTTAATAGAAATTCGGACATCGTCTGCCTTACCGAGCGGTGCGGTGCCAGTATTCCGAAGCGTACATTGTATTTCAAAGTCTTCACCTGCAGCGACGACCGCATTTGTCGCACCGACACTTACAATTTCTAATTTAGGGAGTGCTGTATAAAGCGATACTTTGACGGGTGGTTCTTCTGATGCTATAGATTCGACGCAAAAGTCGGTTAGTGCGGAAACCGCCGTTGATGTCGGTTGGTTGAATTCAAGAAGCTGCGTTTTTTCATCGCTGAAGTGTAGGACCGCAATGCCGCATCGAAGTTCGGGTTCCGAATCTCTTTTTCCCTTTCGGAGCGTGGTCTGTTTGAGTTTACGTAACTGCGGCTTGCCCCACAACGCCCAAGCGTAGTTGCTATTGCCTTCTACGTTGCATTCCGCCAAAAATGATATGACGATCTCTTTGCCTGCGTAGTGTGTCAGATCAATTCCTTCTTCTGCCCAACGACACTCCTTAGATACAGATTCAAAACATCTATCTGGTGTGGCTTCCAAGCCGACATTATTATGCAGGTCGAAAACTTCAATAGCGAATTTTACGCCACCGGGTTGTCGTGCTTCGTCTTCAAACACAACGCCGTCTCGCAAACCGATAGAAAAGTGTAAGAAAAGTTTTTCTTCGGCATCAATATCGGGAAGCGAAAGAGTATAGTCAATTTTTGCGGTTTCTGTTGGTGTCGGATGTTCAAAGATCGCAGGTTTTGTAACACCACCTGCGCAATCTGTTCCGCTTGCAGATGCCTGCTCTGTCCCAGAAACAGTGCTTTGTCCGAACATCTCCACAAAATCGTAAATCTCCTCAACAATCCCCAATTCCAATGGGGGACGTTCAGATGCTGTTTCGGCATCATCGCTTTGGTCTGTTTTGTCTGTTGCTTGCGTTTCAGGTTCTGCGTCTTCGCTATCAGCAGCTTGTGGACTGTCTTCTACAGTATCCTCAGTTTCCTGTTCAGGCGACGCAATCTCTGGCTCGGATTCTGTGTTGTCTTCGGAAACTGAGTCAGCAGTTGCTAACGATTCGGGCGGTTCATCACTATCGGCGGGTGCGGTGTCAGAGATCTCATCGCTTGATTCACCGGAAACGTTGTCAGCGTCCGGTTCATCAGTCTCGGCATTGCTGTCTGTAGGCGTTTCGGTGCTCTCGTCTATCGTGACAGGAGGTGCGTCGTCCGCTGGGGGTGGTTCCTCCGGCAGGGATGGTGCGTCGTTTTCTTCGGTTTCCGCGCCTTCGGGAACGGGGGTATCTGTGGGTTCAGTATCATCTACGGAATTATCTTCCAATTCCGTTTGGGATTCGTCATTGCGCTGTGCATCGTCGGGTTGATCGGTCTCTTCTTCTGTTTGTCCGATGCATGCGGCTAAAAACTGTTGAAAACCGGTGAGCATTTATTTTTTTTCGCTCCATTTCTGTTTCATCTGCTTCATCTCATCGTTGAGCACGAGTTCCGCTGATGGTGTTTGTGCAGATGTTTCAATCTGCCATGCGCCGGATTCATCCTTCAGCACCGGCTTGCGTTGTGCGACAGGTAGAATACCGAACGGGGCATGCGGTTCAATTTGGTACCAATAGGCGACAGAGGATGTCTCATTGCTAAGGTGATTACCGTGTCCGTGCTCAATCGTAACTCGAATTTCCTTCTCAAAGCGGATAGGGTTTTCGATGTGATAGACATAAGAGGTCTGGTAACCGTCGGTGTTATTTTCGTGGATAGAGGAGCCGTTATGTGCAAAGGCGTTTTGTTGCATCCCCCAGGCTTGGTTGAGATAATCCTCTGAACCGGTGCCGTGCAAGTCGGGGGGCCATTTATAACCATCGACCCAGATCATATCATCGCCTTCGCCCCACCACGTGCCTTGGAAGTTGGTAACCGATAGGTTGCAACCGATATAGTGTCCTCTGCCTTCGGCGGATAGGATGAGGTAATTGGTGTCCCAAGCGAGCCGTTCTGCATTGATGATATTGGCTTCGGGAGTATTCACAGTAATTTCATGTCCCCATCCGTCACATGGGTTTTCGCGATGGAATTGTGCGTGAAAATAGGCAATGTCCTCACCGTGTGGTTCGGGGTAGAGTTCATAATCGACATAGAAGTACTGACGATGGGTTGTATCGCCTTCGTTGACGAGTTCAATTCTCGCGCTGCGGTTAAAGGGCATTTGCAAGTAGCTGTTGAGTGCGCAGCCTGTATTGAATGTGTTGTTTTGGTGCGTGGAGGCGGAGAAGGGAATAGAATCGTAAGAATTAACGATTTCGTTGCCGAGTCCGAAGAAGTCCCCGAGTGGACAGAGAACGCTCGGATGTTCTTCATCATCCCAAAACATCCGAATCAGTACGTTTCGATAACCGTTTGGCTGGGTCATCCAGATATGATTGATACAACCGGAACCTTGAATATCTGCGATGACACGGGTTTCACCGGGTTCAACATTCCATGCATCGTTATTTCTGCCTGTCGTATCCCAAGAGGCGGCGCGTAATGAGCGTGCTTTCTTGACACGTGTCAACGATGACAATAATCCATCAATATAAGTCATAAGTTTGATTTCCTACTATACATCACGCTGCGATTGTACGCAGTATTCAAAAGATGATTTCTTGCTATCAATTATAGCACATACGCTTAAAAAAGCAATAGAAAAATCTATTTTTATCGCCATTCTG
>VXXH01000157.1 GCA_009835515.1 Candidatus Poribacteria bacterium | reverse complement strand
CGCAGGTTGTAGACATTCCGGATACGAATCTTCGCAGTGCTCTTATTGAAACACTGGGCAAAACACCGGACACACCGATAACGGTATTGGAAATGGAATCGTTGAAAGTGTTGCGAGCAAATGACAGAGGTATCTCTGACCTAACAGGGCTTGAGGCTGCCAGTCGTCTGCGAGAACTGTATCTCAATCATAATGCGATAGCCGATCTCTCACCCCTTTCGGGATTGAACAAGTTGTATCGATTAGAACTGAATCACAATGAAACGCTATCAGATCTGTCTCCCTTATCAGGTTTGCCCAACTTGAATGTTCTAAACATTGAACATAATGTAATATCGGATTTATCACCACTTACCGAGTTGTTCACTTTGCATCATATAGGGATGCATCATAACATTGTAGAGGATTTATCCCCGGTTGCCGGTTTACACAATTTGCGAGCTCTATCTATGGGTGACAATCTGATAACGGATCTCACACCGATCAAGGATTTAAAAAAACTTGAATGGATAGGTATGAGTGGCAATCCGCCCGCAGACCTCACGCCACTTTCAGGGTTAAGGAGTTTGCGGAGTATTCACTCTTGGGGTACACCGATATTAGACCTTGCCCCATTGAAAGACTTACCGAAGCTGCGCGTGCTTGATATTTGTGGTGGTGAAATATTAGATATTTCTGCGTTAGCAGAGATGACGACACTCACAGAGATATATCTGGTGGGCAACGACATTACAGACATATCTTCGTTAGCAAACCTCACAAACTTGACACGACTGAATTTGAGTGAAAATGATATATCAGATGTATCAGTGCTTGCCGGATTACCCCATTTGAAATGGTTAGCATTTAACCATAATGCTGTATCAGATGTATCGGAGATAGACAGCTTATTTGAGGATATTGTTATTGTTTGGCATAACAATCCAGCATTTCCGGGTGGTGGCACGAAGATTGTGGGACCGTGGCTTTGGGTGCTTGTTGCTGGCGAGCGTATGACTGATGGGGATGCGTTATCTGTAGCGAGTGATGGGCGCGGAACAGAACAGCAGGTCGCGACCGTGGGGGCATCGGAAGGCAAACACGTTGGCAACAACGTTTGGACAGCAGATACGATTGCGCCATCGGGGAACAATAATATCGGTGAAATGCTAAAGCGGCAAGGGATCGGAAACAATGGGATTGTCTACGGGTCTGCGACGATAGAATCGCCTATTGAACAACAGACACGCCTATTCGTTGGACACCGAGATGGTATTCGCCTCTATCTCAATGGTGATGTCGTTTACCAGAAAAACAGTGGACATTGGCAAGAAGGTTACCATGTTTATTTCCCTGTTACGCTCAAAGCGGGGACAAATGTGTTGTTAGCAGGACTTGACAATCACCCAAACCATGTCCATCAATGGCATGCATCCTTTGGATTTGACGTAGATACAGACTATACAGTGAACGCACCGATTTCACGCGAGAAGATACCCGCTTATGATGTGAATATGGATGGGCAGGTAAATATTTTAGACTTGGTACTTGTAGGACAGTTCTTTGGCGTATCGGGTCCGTCGAACGCGCGAGCGGATGTTAATGGTGATGGTCGTGTGAACATCTCGGATATAGTTCTTGTCGCGAGCCATCTTGGCGAAATAACCGGTATTCCTGCAGCACCTGTTCTTCTAAGAAAAAATACCGAACTCACGCCAGCGATGCTTAATACTTGGATACAACAGGCACAGACTGCAGATGATGGGTCCCTTACCTTCAGACAAGGTATAGCAGCTCTTCAACGACTTTTGGAGATAGTCGTAGTGCCGAAGCGAACAGCATTGCTTGTGAACTATCCGAACCCATTCAATCCTGAAACTTGGATACCTTATCAGTTAGCAGTTGCCGCGGATGTCACCTTGACGATTTATACTGCGGATGGGCAGCAGGTTCGGAAGTTATCGTTAGGACATAAGCCTGCGGGTATTTATGAAAGCAAAAGTCGTGCTGCGTATTGGGAGGGGAAAAACGAACTGGGTGAATTTGTCGCAAGCGGTCTCTATTTTTACACGTTGGCTGCGGACGATTTCATAGCGACCCGTAAGATGCTTATCATAAAATAAGGAGACACCTCATGAAAAATCGTATCCTTTTTATTTTGCTCTTAGTTATTATTGTTTTTGGCATAAACACTGCTCGGGCACAAGATACACTTGGACAACAAGCCTACGCTATCCTTGAAAATAAGTGTCTGAACTGCCACGGTCCCGGCGGTTCTTTTACAGAAAATCTTCTGATAGCAGACAGGGACCAACTCATTGCGGGTGGCAGTGTTGTTCCGGGGAACCCGGATGCGTCACAACTCTATCTACGGTTGATCAGCACGGATACAGCGAAACGGATGCCACTCGGACAGCCTGCGCTCTCCCCACAAGCGATTGCGACCATCAATAGATGGATAACCGAAGGTGCCCTGGATTGGACGGTTGAACAAGATATCAACTTTATTACAACAGATACACTGCTCGACACCATAAAAGCACATCTTGATAGCTTGCAACCTTATGAACGTCCTTATGCGCGCTATTTTACACTGACGCATCTTTACAACGCCGGCGAAACGCCTGAAAACCTACAAGCTTATCGGAACGCGCTTTCTAAACTGGTGAATAGTCTTTCCTGGGGACACGATATTATCAAACCACACCCTATCGACCTACAACAAACACTTCTGTATATTGACTTACGTCACTATGAATGGGACGAGTGGGACACGCGCGATGATGTTTGGAAACGGATTGAACAAGACTATCCTTACACCCTTGAATTCGCCCCGGAAACGGAAACCGATCAGTTTGAAAAACTGACACAACTCCGACAAGAAACGCAATCTAAAGAGCCGTTTCTGCACGCCGATTGGTTTCTTGCGACCGCATCGCTGCCGCCCCTTTACCATGATATTCTGCGTCTACCCGATACCGACCTCGCCTTAGAACAACAACTGAACATAAATGTGGCACGAAATATACAGCAATCTCCTGGCATCCGTGTCTCGCGTGCGGGGATCGTTGATTCGGGTGTCTCGAAGAACAATCGCGTCGTTGAACGCCATACCTCTGTGTATGGTGCGTATTGGAAAAGTTACGACTTCGCTGGAAGTGTTGGCGCGCAGAATATCCGGACACACCCGCTCTCTTTCAAACACGATGGGGGCGAGATTGTTTTCAACCTGCCGAATGGACTCCAAGCCTACTACATTTCTGATGAGAAAGGCAACCGTATTGATAAAGCCCCAACCGATATTGTTTCAAACCCCGCTGCAAGTGACCCCGCTGTGCGGAACGGACTGTCTTGTATCGGATGCCACACCCAAGGCATGAAGACGTTTGAAGATGTCGTGCGAACTACCATTGAACTCACAGAAAACCCGACCTATGATAAAACGCAGGCACTCCGTCTTTATGTTGGGCAAGATAAAATGGATAAACTCCTTGAACAAGATACACAAAAGTATCTGCTGGCACTCATAAAAGCGACTGGAGGCGGATTTGAGGATATTGAACCCGTGCATCGTGCCCACGAAGTGTTTGAGCAACCACTGAATGCGTCTTATGCTGCCGCGGCTTTAGGACTACAGACAGAGGCGTTTGTGCAACAGATACAGGATAAACAATCTTTACAAAACTTAGGATTGACAGCACTTTTAGGCGGCGGCACCATCAACAGAGACGCATGGACAGCAAGTTTTGCGGATATAGTCGCTGCACTCAACTCAGCGGATAACACCTTAGACCCAACACCCACACCAACGCCGCCCACACCCATCGGGGATGTGGCATATATTCCAGATGCTAATTTACAGGCTGCCATTGCTGCTGCACTCGGTAAACCGAATGCTTCAACGATAACAATCACTGAAATGGAAACATTGACACATCTTATAGCAGACGATGCCGAGATACGCGATTTGACGGGGCTTGAGAAAGCAACGAAACTACAACGCATTGAGCTACGACGAAACGCAATCACCGACTTAACACCCCTCACAGGGCTCATCAGGTTGAATAACATAAAACTACGCGGGAACAACATCACCGATGTATCACCGCTCGCAAATCTAAAAAGCCTTGACTGGCTCGGTCTTGAGGAAACCAATATTACCGATTTGTCATCTCTAAGTGAGTTGGTGCGTCTCAAAGGCATCGGCATTGATAACACACCTGTTACGGATCTATCACCACTCGCCAAATTGCCGAGCCTCGAAGGTGTTTCTGCTTGGGATACCCGTATCTCAGATTTTGCTGTATTAGCACCCGCACGGAGATTGAAATGGATACGGTGTTCACAAAACCGGAAATTGACAAGTCTCGATGCTTTGCGCCAATTCAAAACATTAAGACGCTTAGAAATAGGTCATGCTGGTATTACCAACATCGATGCTCTGTCCGAACTCACACAACTGGAAACACTCAAGTTATGGGACAACCAAATTGCCGATCTATCGCCGCTGCGTAATCTAAAGAACTTGAAAATACTGCATCTTTCCTTCAACTTAATTTCCGATCTATCACCATTGGCAGAACTCACACGATTGAATGACTTAAACCTTGAGCACAATATTATATCCGATGTTTCGCCACTGGCAAACCTAACAAACTTGACGCGTTTAGACCTGAGAGAAAACGCAATCGCTGATTTTTCGCCGTTGAAAGGGTTGTCTGAGAAGTTTATTATCCGATCGGAAAATAATCCGGGTTTTTCCCTGCAAGGCGGGCCGAAAATAGAGGGCCCCTGGTTATGGATGATCGCACCAACAGATGAAGGACCTACCTATCTTGATGTCCGATCAGGAATAGATTTTCTTGCACAAATAAGCAACGGCACTGTCACTGAAACGCAAATCGCGACAGACGGTGCAATAAACGGAACCCCTGTCGGCACAAAAGCGTGGACATCGGCAAAAATATCACCAACAGGTGGTAATAATATCAATGACATTGTGAATAAAATCGGGTGGGGATCCGGTGATGTAGATAACCATGTCGCTTACGGTTCTATTCGTATATATTCCCCAAAGCAACAGCAGACAACTATGCTCGTTGGAAGTGGTGATAGTGTCAAGGTCTGGCTCAATAGCACATTAGTGCACACCTATGCTGGAGATCGTTGGTCGAACAATTACCAGGACCGTTTCACAGCCACATTGGAACAAGGTATAAATGTGCTATTAGTTGCTGTCTATGAGAGTTGGGGAGGGTGGAGTGGTTTCTTCGGTTTTGAGACTGGTACACAATACACTGTATTACCGCCTGCTGATAGATTTACTCTATCCACAGAGGGGACAGATTTCACAGTGGATACGACCTTTACCCTTCACCTAAAGGCAGCCGATGTCTCTGATTTAGCAGGTTGGCAATCTAATATTCACTTTGATCCAGCGATTCTAAAGGTCAACAGCGTGAGGGAAGGCAATTTCCTAAAGCAAAATGCCGGAAGGACACACTTCCAACGCGGCACGATTGATAACACAGTGGGTAGAATCAACGGGGTAAGTTCTACGCGGCTCACACAAGGCGGTGTAGATGGAGAGGGCACACTGCTATCCGTCACAGTTACCATCAAAGATGCCGGAGAAACACAGGTGACATTACACGGATTTGTCGCAGGCACAAGCACAGGAGAGACTATTCCGGCAAATCCAACCGGCATATCTGTCGGTGCAAAAAAGATTACGCCAGCATACCCACCCTATGATGTCAATGAAGATGGTATTGTTGACACAATAGATGTGTTACTGGTCATATTCGCTCTCGGATCTGTGAATCCGGGCAATCCACGCGTAGATGTCAATGGAGATGGTGTCGTAGATAAGCATGATCTCATCATTGTCGCCCAACATCTTGATGAGGAGACAACACTGCAAGCTGCACCCAATGCCTTCGTTAATGCTGGTATGACAGCGGAGAGGGTTCAACACGCCCTTGATCTACTCAAACAATCAAATGATGGATCACCTGCATGGCGACACGCAATAACGAAACTTGAACAACTCTTGGATACCTTCGTACCAGAGAAAAGTGTTCTCTTGCCGAACTATCCGAACCCGTTCAACCCGGAGACGTGGATACCGTATCAACTGTCCCAACCAGCAGAGGTTGCCTTGACCATTTATTCCATGAAAGGGACTGTGGTCCGAATGCTGGCATTAGGGTATCAACCCGCGGGCATCTACCAAACCCGCAGCCGTGCTGCATATTGGGATGGGAAAAATGAGGTCGGAGAACCTGTTGCAAGCGGTGTTTACTTCTATACACTCACAGCAGGCGATTTCAACGCTACCCGAAAAATGTTGATAAGGAAATAGTATCAAATGACTAATAGGACGGACGCAAGT
>VXXH01000079.1 GCA_009835515.1 Candidatus Poribacteria bacterium | reverse complement strand
CCAGACACCAGCGAGCAAGTCGGGTATTTAGTCTTGGAAAGATGTAGATGGAGGCGGCAAGGATGATAATAAGTTCTATCGGTGCGACGATGCGACCGTAGTGATCCGAATCCCAATAGGAGATCGGGCTTTCAAAAGCGAAATTGGAGAGTGGGTAGAAGTGGTGGTGTCCGTCGTCGTGGTGTGTGAGGAAGTCGAAGGCACAATGGATCAGTAGACTCCACGCGAAAACGGTTATTCTTTCGGAGTTTAGGAGGTAGTACCCGATCCCTAATAGGATCAGGATCAGCGGGACGGAATTGAAAATGTCGAAGAAATTTTGCCACGCCTCGGTGAAGTATCGGGTGCCCCAGAGTTCGTTTTCGGGTGTTCTAAGGATGATGCTTTCAATGATGAAGAAGATAAATAAGGGGAGGTCGGGTAGGACCGCGCCGATGCAGGCGTAGGCGTGGCGGAACGGTTTGTCTTGCTTTGAGAGGAGTGCTATGTTGAGGATGGCGTGCGAGTGTGTTGTCATGGTTGTTGGCTGTCGGCAAGGAGGTTTCTTGTCGATTGTTGAAGGTTTACGCCTAAGGTCCGGTGCGGTTAGGAAACCGCACCTACCGGCCTGGGGGTTTTCTTACTAATTGCTGACTGCTGACTGCCAATTCAAAGATGCCAGATTTCGCTTTTGAATTCGGGAAATAGGCAATCGAGTAGTACGGCTGCGGTGTCTTTTGCCCAGCAATCGACGAAGCGGACAGTCAATTCTGCTGTCCGGCACCGTCCGCATAGGAGCTGCAGAAAGGTGAGGTCGGGAAAAGCGGCATCACCGTCCTCGATGTCCTCTGGTGTCCAATCTGCTATCTCTTTTAGGGTGCCTTGATGGAATTTCAGATGTATCCCGCTCCGATAGAAACTGAGTTTGAGTTCACCGGTGTACCCCTCCGCGACGGTTCCGATGAGGTGTTTTTCGAGTGCGGGTTGGATATGTTGTAAAAATGTTGTTAGATTCGGCACCCGGATATACCATGCATACGGCGGTTCTTTACGGATGACGCTTTTGGGTAATGCCGAATAAACAGGATGCTCACGCCCCAATATGAACTGGATGCCGGTTATTTTCTTTTTCGCGTTCTCAGGTGCTATGGGTGTCATCTCCGCCGTTTTCCACAACGCGCGTAATAGCGAAGGCATCAAATGCAGGGACCCGACTCCCGGTTTCAGTTCCAACCGCATGACAAGCAAATTCGTACCGGGCCCCGCGGACTCAGAAAACCCCTCGACACACCACTGGAGATGTTGCACATATCCGAGTTGCGTTCCCTCCATATCTTCGATGATGCGCCATACATGCCGTGCATCACTTCCTGCTGAGCGTCCGTTGAACTCATACTGCCAGAGTGCGGGTGTCCGCGGGCATGCGAAAACGTGTGACTCAATTGCGTTTGCGTAGCGTGCTTGGATGAAAGCGTTATCTGCATCCGTTCGCGGTCGGAGCCGACACGTCTCGGTTTCGTCTTTTTTTAGGTTCGGGATGTGTATTCCGTCGATGGTCAGTTCCGCTTCCATATCGAGAGCCATCTCGTATCCGAAGAGTCGGTAATACCACGGGATGCCGGTGATACCGAGCATGAGTTCTCCGCGCGCCGCGCTCAATGCATGAATCACCTCAAACTGTTTTCGGACGAGTCCTCTTCTGCGGTATGCAGGTTCGGTAGCGACAAATTCGGGCTGCCCGAACTTGAATGGGATGCCGCTATAGGTCCATGTCTGTGAAATCAGGCAGGTAGATGACACAATTTTCTGGGTCTTGGTATCTTCAACGACGGTAAAATCGCTTGCCTTACAGGTAGGGTGATTTCCTGACATCAGGTCTCGGATGCTCGGTCCTACATTCTCTGCTTCGTGGAGGCGGATGTTGAATTCAGCGAGGGCATCCGTGTCGTCTGGTGTCGCGAATCGGAGTTTTAGGTTATCGTCTAAATCCATCGGGAGTTGCGATAAGATGTTGTTTTTTGACATTGATGTTTCCTATGAGGGTATATGAAATAAGCAGGCAATACACACAGATTATAGCATAAAGGCAGAAAAATTTCAAAAAATCGTACGCCTGTCGCCCGCTGCGGTTAGCATCGAAACACCTACGGGACTCAAGAGGTTTTTGAAGTCATCAAGGTTTCCGCGGAGGATCCGGTTCGGTTGGGAATGCAGATCGCATTTGGGTGTGTACACCGCAAAACCGAACCTACCGGACTGACGGTGTGAAGTTGGGTTTCACTCCGTTCATGAGTGGATATAGCGGTATATTAGTTTTCAGGTGTGTTTGGTCTATCAACATCCCACTTTTCAACGCCGTTCTACCCAACCTACGGGACTGCGATTAGCATCGAAACACCTACGGGACTACCTAAGTCTAAAGGCTTGGGCTTCCAAACCGTAAATTTAGGTGAATATTTTGGGTAATCTTGGTATAATAGCGGGACGTTGTAAACAAAATCCTGTTGGGTTCAGATGAAGTTCAAGCTGCGTCCCGCGCTCTATTTTCTTATCCCGTATCTACTTGGCATCATCGTAGGCGGATGGGTATCTATCCCGTTGTTGTGGCTTTGGTTTTCCGTGCTACTTTGTCTGATCGGTAGTATCGTGACGCGGCAGCGGCGGCGTTATCTCTGCTACGGGTTGCTCCATCTTGCTGTTTTTGCGGGCGGTATGCTCCGTTTGGAAACCGCTTCGCATTCACCGATTCCGCCGCATTTTTACGATCAACCGATCAGTTTCTCCGGTACCACCACATATCAACCCGAACGCGGGGAGGCGTGGGATGCGTGTTATGCCGCTGGCGAACTTCAATTGTTGTCGGATCCAACGCAGCAGGTGTCGGCGAAATTTCTCATCAGATTTCAAAAGTTAGTGCCACTTCGCTACGGCAGACACATAACCCTCACGGGTGTTCTACGGCAACCGCAAGGCAGACGGAATCCCGGTGGTTTTGATTATCGCGCTTACCTTGCACGGCAAGATGTTGTCGGCATCATTGATGCGAAAGGGCTGCTACGGATAGATGAACAGGGCGGATTTTTGCTCGGACGCTGGATAGAGGCACTCCGCATTCGGACGGAACGTGTTATTGACCATATCTACACCGCATCCGGAACGGCAGAACCCTCGCTGCATGCGCAGCTGCTCAAAGGTATCTTACTCGGCAAACGGAGCGATCTCCCGACAGAGACGTTAGACATCTTCCGAAACAGCGGTACGTTTCATGTGCTTGCAGTGTCTGGTTTGCACGTCGGTCTTGTTGCGATGTTCTGCTACTTCGGATTCGGATGCTTCCGGTTGCCCCGAAAAATCCTTTGTCTGCTGACAATTCTGGCAGTGCTTATTTACGCCTCTCTGGTCGGTTTCCGTCCGTCTGTCTTCCGTGCGTCGTTAATGGCAATCCTCTTTCTTTTTTCAACCCTTATCGACAGGGATGCCGATCTCTTCAATCTGTTAGCATTTGCGGCGTTGGTGTTGCTGCTCTTGAATCCGCTGCAGATGTGGGATGTCGGGTTTCAGCTGTCTTTTGTCGCTGTGGCTGCGATTGTCTATTTCGTTCCGAAAATGGAGAGACCGCTGCGTCGGTTGTGGGAAAATGAACAGGAGAGCGTTCCTGTCCTGAATAGATTTAGAAACGCTGCTGTCAAATGGCTTGTGCTCTCCTATCTTGTTACACTCGCGGCACAAATTGGGACGACACCGTTGATCGCCTACCATTTTTTTCGAGCCTATCCACTCGGTTTCGTTGTGGGCCCGTTTGCCGTCGGGCTTGTTTCGCTTATTGTTGCTGTGGGTATGGTCTCAGTATGTGTCGGCTTTATTTGGCTTCCGCTTGCGAAGTTGATTGCCCTCCTTAACCATGCGGTTATCTCTGTTTTCTTGGCACTGATCGGGACGTTTGGTCAAACGTGGGGTGTTGTGAAGTTAGCACCGCCGACATTCGGTTTTTTCGTTCTATATATCGGTCTATTCTTAGGTATCGCACACTGGCGATATGCCTATAAACAGTGGAGAGTTGCAAGCCTCATTGGGTTATCTGTTTTGGCAATCTGGGTCTGGGATACTGCGTTCCACGAAAAAGGCAAGCTGCTGGAAGTCGTCACGCTTGACGTTGGGCAGGGTGACGCGGCGTTTGTCCGGTTTCCTGACAATCGGATGCTGTTGATTGACGGTGGTATCCAGCGGACATATTACGACGAAAAGAAGCAGAGGCGGGTTGACTATGATGTCGGTAAACGCGTGATTGAACCCTACCTCGATTTTCGCGGAATTCGGAAACTTGATATGGTGGTGTTGACGCATCCGGACATTGACCACGGCGGCGGGCTTGGGTATATCTTAGAAAATTTTGAAGTCGGACGCGTTCTTGGTATATCCGATATGCCGCTTAATTCCGAGACGCATCAACGGTTGCATACTATTGTGAACGCAAACAACATCCCTTATGCGTTTCCGTTTGCTGGAGAAATTGAACTCACACCGACGGCGATGTTGAATCTATTGCATCCGATAGATGCGGTCTCAACCAATTTGCTGGATCAGGATAAGAACGACGATTCTCTGGTAATCAAGCTTACATATTACGAGGTGGACGTTCTGTTCACTGGGGACATCGGTAAGAAAGCGGAGTCTCGGCTTATCGCGTCTGGGCAAGACCTGCGTTCTGAGATTCTGAAGGTGCCGCATCACGGGAGCCGCACATCCAGCAGTGCGGCGTTTATAGATGCGGTCCAGCCGCGTTATGCGATCTTCTCGCTCGGACAGAACAGTCTCTATCAATTTCCGCATGCGGATGTGGTTGCGCGGTATCGTGCGCGCGGATGTGTGCAGGTCCGAACCGATGAATTCGGTGCGATTACGCTCCGTACTGATGGAAAGCGGTGTTGGATAGAGGGAGTAGAGTAGTTGTCGGCTGTCAACCGTCAGCAATCAACAGTCAGGAAGTTTGCAAGTGTATCTAAAGTTGCGAAGTGTACTAAAGTTGCTGACTATTTTACAGACTTTAGTACACTTTACGGACTTTAAAACTTTCCGGTAACCAATAACTGATAACTATTAAAACTATTCCCCTGGCGCGATCGCAATGCGGATCTCGTCCTGACGCATTGCGTGTTCAAAGGCTTTGTTGATGTCCTCTAATTGGTATGTTTGTCCAATAAGTTCAGCAAACGGATAGCGGGACCGATTTTCTTCTACGAAACGGAGTGCGGTGCCGAGAGCGGTGTAGTGGTAGTTGTGAACGCCTCGGAGAGTCACACATTTTGTGACGAGGTGATGTGCATCAATAGAGGCATACGCGTTTGGATAGACGTAGCCGAGTGTTAAAACCCGTCCGCCGATTGCCGCCCACGTAACCAGATTCGGTAAGCCGCTTGTTACGCCGCTAACCTCTACGCCAAGATCAATCCCGCGTCCGTTTGTAAGTGTTCTTAAGGCATCATCAATCTCTGAGATGGATATTTTGTCTGGGTTGAAAGTGTGCGTTGCACCAAAGCGTTTGGCGATCTGCAGGCGTTCCTCGTTGATGTCTACGACAGCAACGATATTATAGTCCTGTTCCCGCAAATAGCAGGCTGCATAGATGCCTAACATCCCCGCCCCGTGTATGACAGCTGCCTCGTTAGGATGTGTGCCGATAGTCGTCAATCCGTTGACGACGGTAGCAAAAGCACAGTTGACAGGCACTGCTTCTCCGTCGGTTACATTATCAGGAATGTGATAGACGGTCGTCCCGGAACGCAGCAGAATATGTGTGGCGAATCCACCGGACACAGCAGTAGCCCCTTCATTCCGTGCGTGTCCGTATTTAAACATAGTCTCGCATTTCTGAGGGAGTCCCCGATTGACACAATAGTCACAGGTGCCACAGGAAGTCGTGAGGCTCCATGTAACCCGATCTCCTTCGTTTAAGGGTTCGCCAGTTACGGCGCGGAGGTGTGTCGGTGCTGCAATGGTGCCGACGATTTCATGCCCAAGCACACACGGTGTGTCTGCACCACGGCGACCTGATACGGTATGGAGATCGGAACCACAGATGGTCGAGAGGGTGACGCGGACGAGGGTATTATCTGGCGTGATGGTTACAGGCATCTCGCGAACCTCGAAAGGTGTGCCTGTGCCGTGAAATTGGGAAATTTGTGCTGATATTTGCATTGGGTAGTTGTCGGTTGTCAGTACGATTTTTCTGCGAAAAATCTTTCAGTACTCAGTTAAGAGACAATGGGTGTTCCTTGAAATATCGGTTTTAGTCTTTTTAAGTATACAGGTTTTGATGTATTATGTCAACGAAATTTTATAGGTCACTTGCCCCCATTTTTTTCTGAAGGTTTGTGGTGAAAGGTTTTTGTTGTTAA
>VXXH01000801.1 GCA_009835515.1 Candidatus Poribacteria bacterium | reverse complement strand
GAAAATTGCTTTTTCACCTATTCTTGAGCATCTACATTGCTATTGGCTTCCTGCTTGTAAGCGTCTAACTTTCGGTGTAAGGTTCGTACGCCAATGTCGAGAATTTTTGCCGCCTCTGTTTTATTACCCTCTGCTTCCGCGAGCGTCTTTTGGATCGCTGCCCGCTCAATTTCCGCCATTGTCATACCGACTCTGCCGATAACCGCTTCCGCATCAAGCACAGGTAGATAACCGTCCGACTGCTCTACCGGGGCAGCGATCGGTAACACACCTTCTTGCGCTCGATGTTCAAGCGTTTTGGCGATCGTCGAAAGGATCTCCAACGCTTTTTTGAGGACATCCGCTGCGTCATCTGTGTCGCTAATTTGCATCCAACTGGTATCTTCATCTGGAATGAGGAACGGCACTTCGTTATTGGCTGTGGCAGCTGGTTCCAATAAACGGATTGCCGAGAGAATAAGTCCGAGAATTGTCTTGTAAATGGCTATATTTCCCGTCGCGATTGCACCAGCAGGGGTATCAACAACCTGCAAAACTCCTCCTGGTTCATCAAGCAAGTCTGTCTCGGTGGTGGTTGCGTCAACGAGCTGCGTGCCAGAGGTTTGCACAGGCACTAAGGAAACCTGTTGGGATTCAGGATCCATCGGGAAATCTTTCAGTTGCAGTTCTTCGGTAGTAGCTGAGATAATAGCCGTTTCTATGGCATTTCTGAGTTCACGCACGTTGCCGTACCAATCAGCATTCTGGAGATAATTCAGTGCGTCCGACGTTATACCGGTAATCGGTTTACCGTGTTCTGCGCTTAATTCAGGGATAAACGCGGAGACGAAAAGTGGAATGTCCTCGCGACGGTCGCGGAGTGGCGGGATCTGGATGCGAAAGAGATTGAGGCGATAGTAGAGATCCTGTCTAAACTTTCTCTCCCTTACCGATGTTGTAAGATTGACATTTGTAGCAGCGATAATTCGGACATTGACTTTAATATTTCTTTCACCACCGAGCCGGTTGAATTCCTGTGTCTCTAAGACGCGCAGAAATTTCACCTGCACTTCGGGCGACATTTCCGCTACCTCATCAAGAAACAGCGTCCCCCCATCCGCTTGTTCAAACACCCCGCGTCTTTGATTCGTTGCACCAGTGAAGGCACCTTTTTCATGTCCGAAGAGTTCACTCTGGAGGAGGTCTTGGTAAAATGCACCGCAGTTGACTGCTTTGAAGGGTCTATTTTTACGCGGGCTACCTTCATGAATAGCCTGTGCGATGACATCTTTTCCGACACCCGTTTCACCTGTAATGAGGACAGTCGCATTCGTCGGCGCGACCTGTGCGACTTGGCGCAAAACAACCTGCATCGGTGCAGATTCACCGATGATGCGTTGTGAATTATCGCTGATAACGGGGGTTGCGAGATTCATTTCTTCATGTCCCTTTACAACATTCACTGCGCCAATCCGTAACTACTACCTACGTACGATTTCCAACAGCCGTTGGGGGTCTTGCTTGACTTGCTCAAACACTTGGAACCCATCACGACACGCTGCTTCACATAATTTTTTGAATACCAATCCTTTGGCTGTGTATCCGCTTCTAAATTCGTGGGCATGTAACTCAATAGCCTCGCAATTCTGTAAGCATTCCGGAATCAGACTTCTATATCCAGTAGTCCGCGTGAAAATTAGGAAAACTTGGGTAACTGTATCAGGAACATTAAAAGGGAGCTGTAACGCTCTGACGTACGTTTCACCTAGTAAAAAGAATACAAGATCATAATCCTTGATTAATTTCTCTACATCTTGGTGAAGTTTACCACGACCCACGCCATTTAAAACAGGACTCGTATTGTTGGGAACATCATAAGGGACAATAGTACAACATTCGTCAATCAGCCCATATCCTGTTGAAATAATAGACAAATCTACAACTTCTCTTCCATAACAGTTACGGATTTTCCGTAAGCCTTCCATTATTTCTTCGTGCTCTCTACCTTCATACATCTCTGCAGCGGGTTCTTTGTACTTATCAAGTTCTTTTATTCGCCGAGCTAGGCGTTCAGAAGATGTAAAATCCGCAGGTTCAAGTCTATTAGGGAGTTCGCTATGTTTTTGTGTGCTTGAGCAAGGACTAATCACCAACATTTTCATGAGTCGAAGTCTCCGTTACTGATCATGTGCGATTTCAATTAGTTTTTGGGGATCTTGTTTGACCTGCTCAAACACTTGAAAACCGTCGCGACACGCAGCTTCACATAACCGCCTCAACACGACTCCTTTTAAAGCCCAATTTGTGGTGCGAAGACTCTTCTGCAAATCGCTACCAGTTTCAACAACATGGAGATTCGGCAAGTCTTCATTGACGACGTGCTTGTGACTTTTCGGAAGCAAGAAAATTAGCGTCGTCGCCCGTTCCACCTCAAAAACGCGTTGCAGGGATTGAATATCGTCCTGCCGTAATAGCGAAAAAACGAGGTCGTAACTATCAATCAAGTCTGCTGTCCGTTCCGGGACACCGCTCTCATTATGCTCTAAAACCTCAAGTTCATGAAGCGGGGCGGTATCAAAAGGAACGATAATGTCTTTCTCGTTAACCGGACTCTTTTGTCCATCAACGCGGCAAAAATACCACGGAAAATACAGATCAAGGGTTATCTCACCGTATTGATGGTGTTCCCGAATTTGGTTTAAGCCCTGTCGCAATTGCGTATTCATGGGACCCGAAAACATTTCTCCAGCGGGTGCACTGTAGTCTCTGTTTTCACTATACCAACCCTCCGCATTGTAACCACAGAGTTCTTTTATTCGCGCCTCAAGACGCTCAGGTGGCGTACAATCCTCACCTCGGAGCGGGTTATCGGGTTTCTGCCTTTGTCCGGTTGTGTAAGGACTTAATATCAATATTCTCATGAGAAAAACTCTCTTAACAGCAATCAGCCATCAGCCGATAGCAGTCAGCGAAAAAACTTATGACTTACTCAAAAACCTTTTAACTGATGGCTGAAAGCCGATAGCCATTCTTGCTATTGCGCGGGTTGCTGTCCTCGATTCCAGAGATACAAAATAGGACTTGCGATGAAGACCGAGGAGTAGGTGCCTATCAATACACCAACGATAAGTGCTAAGGCGAAGGTGTTAATTTCCTCACCGGTACTGGAAAGGATAAAGATAACCAAAACAACAAAGAGAGTTGTCACGGATGTGATAACAGTCCGGCTCAGCGATTGGTTGATGCTTCGGTTAATGACCGTAATATAGTCTGTTCCGCGTAAGGATTGCGAGTTTTCTCGAATCCGGTCAAACACGACGATTGTGTCATTGAGCGAATATCCGATAATCGTGAGAAACGCCGCTACGGTGGGCAGGTTAATCTCTTTTGATAAAATAGCGAAAATGCCTAAGGTAATTAACACATCGTGAACGAGCGCAGCGATCGCACCGACAGCGAAAGGAAACTCAAACCGCCAAGAGATATAAACCAACAAAATGATGATCGACCAGAGCACAGACCAGAGTGCTGCCCATTTGAGGTCGCGTCCGACGCTCGGACCGACCTCAGAGACATTGACCCCACCAGCGAGTGCTTGCCAATCGTTCCCACCGTCAAGAAGGGCATCTGTGAGGATTCTACCGACACTCGCTTGGATTTGGACAGTGGCATTCTCACTCAAGTCAATTCCGATAGGGTTTGCGAAGGTTAAGTTAATTGCGTCGCCGTCTGCCGTGTCTTCTCGTGCGATAATCTCGTTGCGCTGCTGCGAAGTGCCGTCAATCAGTTGGACGGTATCGCCCTCTGCTAATAGATGTGCTTTTTCAGCCGTCTTACTTACCTGAAGGCTGGCAGCGGTTGCATCCCCCGGGTCTGCCATAATTGGGATATTAATGAGTTGTTGCTGAAATTCGGGGCGATGTCCCAAAGCGATAGAGGCCTCGTTTTTGCCTGCATCTATTTGGATCGAGGCACGCTCGTAACCGATTTCAGTGAGTTTGGCTTGCAGCTCAGATTCTGTGACAACTCGGTTAAACTTGGCTTGGATTTTAACACCACCGCGAAAATCAATCCCAAAGTTAGGACCTTGATGGATGCCGAGGAAAACCAAACCAATAACAATGAGCACTGCTGAGAATACAAAGCCAGTGCGGTGTTTGCTAATAAAATCAAAGTTTGTATTTCTAAGTAGTTCCAATTTTTTAATTGTTGTCAGTCTTCGGTTGTCAGTTTGCCTCGCAGTGAGAGTTAAACTGATAACCGAGAACCATTCATTCGACAACCATTCCTCCATGTCAGAGTCATCAGTTATCAGTTTTTAGCAGGACGTGTGGCCGTTGGAAAGGTCTTATCCACCCCAAGCAAGTGACTGACGACTGACAACTGACTGCTGATAACTATTCTTCTGACAGCCATTAAATGCTGAGTTTCTGCACGTCTCGGTTCCCGACTGCTAAGCCATAAATCTCGCGTGTAACGACGATCGCTGTGAACATACTCGCGAGGATACCGATACCGAGCGTTACCGCGAACCCTTTAATCGGACCTGTACCAAAATGATAGAGGACAAGTGCGGTAAAGAATGTGGTAAGGTTGGCATCTAAAATCGTTATAAATGCGCGCTGATAACCGCTTGTGATAGCTGCCCAGACGGCTTTATTGGTCCGTAATTCCTCGCGAATTCGCTCGAAGATGAGGACATTCGCGTCAACAGCTATCCCGATTGTGAGTACAAGTCCAGCGATACCGGGAAGCGTCAATGCTGCCCCGAAGCCTGCCAAAGCACCGAGAAGAATCACCATATTAAAAATGAGCGCGACAATAGCAACTAACCCGGAGAGGCGATAGTAGATTATCATGAAAATCAGGACTATACCCAAACCGATAAGTGCAGCGCGAATGCCGTTGTCAATAGATTCTTGCCCGAGGGTGGGACCAACGGTACGCTCTTCCGCGATTTGGACACCAACAGGAAACGCACCCGCTTTCAAAATATTGGAAAGGTAGCTTGCCTCTTCATAAGTGAAACTGCCTTGAATAACAGCGTTTCCGATGATTTGGTCTTGAATAACCGGTGCAGACTGAACTTTCCCATCAAGGAGAATCGCCAGATGTTCGCCGATATGGTCGCCTGTGACTTTCGCAAACGTACGTCTACCAGCACCATCGAAACTCAATGAAACGACAATGTCAAAAGTGGTTCTGCCTGTGGTGGGAAACGCATCGGTAATCCGGTCTCCGGTTAGGAGTACAGGACTTTCCAAAACATACCAGTTGCCGGTTTCGCGATGATAACGAACCTCACTATCCTCTGGAATATCATCAGGTGGCGGTGTATCGGCAGTCCCGCTCCAGAAATTTCCACCAGCAGGCGATTTCCTGACGAGTTTAAATTCGAGCCTTCCCATCTCTCTAACGATCTGCAGCGGTTTTGAAGAGTCTTCAGCACCAGGAAGCTCAACGATGATTCTGGGGTGATTCGCCTCTCGTCGGATAGAGGGTTCAGAAACGCCAAAAGCATCCACGCGATTTCGTAACACGATAAGGACCTGTTCAATCGCCTGCTCACTATATTTTTCAATCCCACTTCGGCTGAGTCTCAACTGATATATGGATTGTGTTTCTGTTTCGTTATTTACCTGTGCATCCTCAAAAAATTCGATTTCGTTAAGAAGCTGCTGCGCCTTTTCCAAGTATTGTGTTTTTTGATTCGCATCTGATCGGAGTCGTGAAGGGATACCGACAAATACATCGAGTGCGTCTTGTCCGGCTACCCGTTTAACTTCACGACACAAAACTTCCTCCGCGCGAAGTTGCTCAGGGATAGAGAGCGCGTGTTGACGGAACAGCTCAGTTTTGGAAGTCTCTAAATCTACTTCAAGTACAAGATGGACACCCCCTTTGAGATCTAATCCCAACTTCAATCGGTTGTCAGGTATGAGTCGTCGGATAACGCCTGGGAGACTCCCGTATAGATGTAAACTGTCAAGCGTCGCGCTTGGGTTTTTACGCGCATTCTCCGAGATGAGCCGAACATAAAATTCGTGTGATTCAGTCGTATCAAATTCATAATCAACCGCCTGCTCAAAATCAAGTTTTCCTAAGTGGACCCCGAAGACATCCTTTAATTCATCGGTCGCATCTTGGAAGCTAATTCCTTCGGGGTATTCAACCTCTGCAAGGCTCACCTTAAAATCCTTATCTTCAGTGACTTCAAAAGCTGGAAGTTTTTCCTGCATCCAAAGTGGTAAATTCCCGTATAGCGGATTGTAGAAACTATCCGGGGTCGGGATGAGGTATAACGCAGAGATTAGCAACACCCCGATGATTAAAACTATTTTCCAGATATTGAATCTGTACATCAGTCACTCCTACAGACATTAGAATGGTTATCAGTTATTAGTTAAAATTGGTTATCA
>VXXH01000642.1 GCA_009835515.1 Candidatus Poribacteria bacterium | reverse complement strand
TTCGGTAGATGTGGTATAATATATAGAAGTTTAAGATCATCAGGGAGGTTGTGTTTCCCACTTTGTATACCATGGACTATCTATGTAGATGGCTATCAATTTTACTTCTTTTTTGCATCAGTAGTGGCGTGCATGCGGATGAAGCTGAAGAACTTCAAGCAGAAGCGTATCGCACTTATGAAAGCGTTGAGGTTGATGGTGAACTCACAGAATCCGATTGGCAGAAAGCAACGCCGATCCGTCAATTCATTCAATTTGAACCGGATGTAGGTACCCCTTTAACAGAAGCAACAGAGGTTCGGATTCTTTATGATGACAGACACATCTATTTCGGTTTTGTTTGCAGCGAGCCCGACCGGTCTAAGATTATTGCCAATAAGATGCGACGCGATACGATGTTATGGGATAACGACAACGTCTTTGTGCTGTTAGATACCTATAATGACCGGCGCAGTGGGTTCTTCTTCCGGGTGAATCCTTTGGGTGCGCGAGAAGATGTGGCGATAATGGACAGCGGCGACAGCCGAAATGAGAACTGGAATGCCGTTTGGGACAGTAAGGGAAAAATTAATGGCGATAATTGGACGACAGAAATCGCGATTCCGTTTAGTCAACTCCGGTTTAAGAAAGAAGATACACTCACATGGGGTCTGAACCTTGGCCGCACGATTCAGAAAAATCAGGAAGAGGGCACATGGGCGCCGGTGCCGGCAGCATATACCTTTCAGGCACGCTATCGGACAACGCACTTAGGAGAACTAACCGGCTTATCCGAGATCTCGCAAAGACGGAATATTGAGGTTCTGCCGTATCTCCTTCCCGGTATTGCGCGGACGGAGGCGGATGGGACAGTTGGTGTGCTTGATTTAGGCGGCGATGTAAAGGTGAGTCTCACCTCGAACCTGACCGCTGATCTCACGGTCAACACAGATTTTGCACAGGTTGAGGCGGATCGGGAGCAAGCGAATTTAACGCGTTTCAGCCTCTTTTTCCCCGAGAAACGCCAATTCTTCTTGGAAGGTGCGGGTTTATTCGATTTTGGTATCCCACGCACGAGCTTCAATGCCCCACCACCGCTCCTACTTTTCTATAGTCGTCGCATTGGTATTGAAGATGGGCACGCTATTCCAATTCTGACGGGTGGGAAAGTAACCGGTAAAGTAGGAGGTTTCGGCGTGGGTGTCCTGAATGTTCTCACAGATAACTATGCCGCTGACGCCACAGAAAATTTGGACGCAGTTGATGTTAATAGGACAAACTACTCGGTTTTGCGTATCAAGCGTGATCTTTTCACCGGGTCGAGCCTCGGCGTGATTGCGATTAATAAGCAAGATTCTGACGTACATAACAGCGCGACGGGCGTTGATTTTATTTATCGGCCCACGGATAGCATGAATTTTCGGGGACTCTGGGCGCGTACCTTTGAATCGGATGGCATGCAAGACGCTCTCATCACCACACAACAAAGACCCGAAAATACGAACGCGTTATACTTCGGCGGCAATTGGCAGAGCACCGTAGCACGAGTGAATGCTTCCTATACAGACATCGGTGAGGATTTCAACCCTGAAGTCGGCTATGTCTATCGTAAAGGAAGCCGATGGATTCGGGGTGAAGTCCGCGCCACGCCTTATCTCCATTGGTATGGATTTCGTCGGATGTGGGCTGGGCCGGAAATCGATATTATCCTTAATTCGGACAATGCATTAGAGACGCGCACCTTTATCTGGAGCACATGGCTTGAATTGGAAACGAACGGTTGGGGTGGACTCCGAATCTACCGAAATTTTGAGAACCTCACCGAAGACTTTGAAATTCGCGAAGGGATCATTATTCCGAGTGGCGAGTACAGTTACAACAACTACAGTCTCATGCTCAATGCTGAAGGTAAGGTCTTTAACGGACGTGTAGGGTTCAATATTGGGGATTTCTACAACGGCACCCGACGCGGATTTGACATCCGTCTCGATCTTCGACTGACTGGACGTTTTAGTTTGGAACCGAGATACGAGTTTAACCGCGTCACACTGCCACAAGGTGCGTTTAACACTAACGTTTTTGGCGGGCGCGCCGGTTATTCTTTCTCCACGGATCTTTTTACGAAACTCTACGTACAATGGAACAGCGACCGAAATCTGGTTACCACGAATTTCTTAGTCAATTACATCTACAGTCCGGGTAGTGATTTCTATTTCGTTTTTAATCAGACGTATGGCACAGACAGTATATCATCAGGATTGCTGGATACAACTGTTGTTGGTAAAGTAACGTATTGGTGGAATCCGTGATATTTTCTTCAATTGGTAACCAGTTACCAGTTATCAGTTAAGAAAGAAGGTTCACTGTTACGCTTGCGTCTTTAACTGGTTACTGGCCACTGAGATTGCACCTATTGAAACAGGAGGCACCTAATGAGAATTGTTGATGTGAAAACCTATCTTGTTGATGTACCCCCACCGCATTGGGGTGGCAGACGCTGGATTTTCGTCAAATTGGTAACAGATGATGGGATTGAGGGTATCGGTGAATGTACCTATCATACGCAACTCAACCATGTCATCATAGAACTCATCAAGGACTGGGGAGAACGTTTTCTGATTGGGGCGGATCCGTTTCGGATTGAAAGAATGTGGTCAACGCTTTATGAAGGTCCCTGCGTACGACACTCCGGTCCGCTGACGACACCAGCAATGAGTGCGATTGAGATGGCGTGTTGGGACATCGTCGGAAAGGCACTGAATCAACCGATTTACAACCTGTTAGGCGGCATGTTCCATGAGAAATTGCGTGCCTACTCCTACCTCTTGCAATGGCGACGCGGTGATTCTCCAGAACAGACAGGTGAACTCGCACTCTCTTACGTCGAAAAAGGTTTTACTGCCGTTAAGTTTGACCCAGTTGATGCAGGCACTGCCGATAGGTTGGAGACACTCGACTACGCGGAGAGCGTCATTCGAGGGATTCGTGATGCCGTTGGCGATAGGTGCGATATTCTGATCGGGACGCACGGGCAGTTCAACACGAACAGCGCAATTCGGTTCGCGAAACGCGTCGAGCAATACGATCCGCTCTGGTTCGAGGAACCCATACCACCTGAAAATATCAAAGAGATGGCACGCGTCGCACAGTCAACAAGCATCCCGATTGCGACTGGCGAACGGTTGCTGACGAAATACGAGTTCGCGGATCTATTGGAACAACAGGCAGCGTCTATTTTGCAGATGGATTTGACGATTACAGGTGGTATCCTTGAGGCGAAAAAGATTGCATCTATGGGTGAGGCACACTACGCGCAGATCGCACCGCATCTGTATGGGGGTCCGATTGGCGGTGCAGCGAATATTCAGTTGGATGTCTGTAGCCCGAATTTCTTGATTCAGGAGGGTATCCATACATGGGACGGTTTCCACGCCGATATTCTCAAGGAGCCGTTGCGGTGGGAAGATGGGTACATTATACCGTCAACGAAACCGGGACTCGGTATTGAATTGAACGATGCGGTTTTGGAGAAGCATTCGGTCGTGGTTTGAAGAATATTGTTTAACTGAATTGTTCCGCCCAAAACGGGTTAAAGAGAATTGGACGTTAATTGGAAGGCAGCAGATATAGGTGTTTGCGATGTATTTGGTTTGTTATGCGTGCAGGCATGGTTACGGCGTGCATCAAGAGAGTATTGATTTTGTAAAGAGACAGACCTGCTCAAATGGGCATGTTCACGATATACGGTGCAGGTGTGGTCGGAAGATATATGCCGTCCAACGTGTTGATTCGAGGCGTTGGAAATCTATTGATCGTAAAGTTCTTTGGAAATATCCGGACGAACGCACGCCCGGGAAGTAAGGACAGGAGAATAAAGAAGGAATGGCAACTGCAGAGACAGCAACGGGTACGCTTGACGCGTTGCCCGCTTCACTGGAAGAGACGCTACAACGTCTGAACGTCCCAACAGAACAGATCCGATTTGCAGTTCAAAGCGATATAAACTCATCGGGCAGTTACGGCGAAGAGTGGTTCGTGCTGACAGAGGCAGCGATATTTACCGTAACGGGTGAGGGTGATGTGCTTCACTATATCCCTTATAAAAGTGTGTTGGGTATCCGAGCAGAAGTCGTGGTAGATGCGGGTCTCTTAGTGTTAGAAACGCGAGAAGGGACAGTTGACCTTATCCGGTACTCCAACGGGTGCGCGGCGAAATTTGGGTTCGTGGCGCGATTCATGGGTGACGAGATTGAGTTCCGAAACGGCAAACGCGATGAAGCCCCGATTTGGGACTATAAGCCTGAGGATCACGCCTGTAAAAGTTGCGGACTCCTGTTACCAGATGAGTTCTCGCCTTGTCCAGCATGTACCAAGAAGCACAAAGTGATGTTGCGGATTTTGTCTTACATAAGACCGTATCGCGGTAGGGCGATTCTCTTTATTGTCCTCATCATCATTGGAACACTCATTTCGTTAGTGCCCCAATATTTCAATCGTATTCTGATTGACGACATCCTGCAGTTGAACAATCTCGTTACTCCGCCAGCGGATACGCAGTTAACATGGTTAGCGGAGCTATTCCGAAGGATTCAACCTGCGACAGTCGCGTTATCAATTGCTATCGGTACGCTGTTAGCCGCACAAGTCATCAGTTCGATATTTGCAATTTTCCAAGGACGGCTGGCGGCTTGGTTGACATTTCGCATCTCTGCAAACATCCGGTCTCATGTCTACCAGCATTTGCACAACTTGTCTATCCGATTTTTCGACAAACGCACAACAGGTACTGTCATTTCACACATCACAGAAGACAGCGAAAGACTTCAGGATTTCATGTTAGAAGGGCTCTCGTTTCTCGCTGTGCAGGTGTTCCTCTTCTTTGGGATTGGAGGTATCCTTTTCTGGATGAACTGGAAATTGGCATGTTTCATCCTAATCCCGATTCCGATAATCGTCTTCGGGGCAGGTTGGTTTTGGAAGAAAGTGCGTAGCCTCTGGCACCGTGCGTGGCGACGGCGGTCAAAGCTATTTGATGTCGTCAATGATTCGGTATCTGGTATTCGGGTCGTCCGTGCTTTCGGACAACAGAGGGGTGAAATCAACCGGTTCGGGGATGCTAATATCGACGCACGGGATTATGAAACCAACGCTGAGCTGATCTGGGCGACCTACTATCCACCTTTGATGTCCGCTATTCAGTTCGGTTCTCTCATCGTCTGGTACGTTGGTGGACTTGAGGTTCTTGTTGGAGAAATGTCGCTCGGTATCCTCATGACTTTCCATGGATATCTCATGAGGTTCTATGAACCGATGCGCTATATCAGTCCGCTCATCAACTGGGCATCACGCTCAATGACAGCAGCGGAACGACTTTTTGAAGTCATAGACTCGCAACCAGAACAGTTGGACGACGGCAACCTTAAAGCGATGCCGAATATCACAGGAGAGGTTAGATTTCACAATATGACCTTCGGTTACGACTCACATAAACCGGTGCTTCGGGACATCAACCTACACGTGCAACCCGGTGAGATGATTGGATTGGTGGGTCATTCTGGTGCGGGGAAGTCAACGCTTATTAATCTGATTTGTCGGTTCTACACGCCGGATTCTGGGCAGTTAGAGATTGACGGTGAAGATATTAAGCAAATTAACCTCAAGGATTTGCGCCAACAGATCGGGGTCGTGCTACAGGATCCGTATCTGTTCAGTGGCACTATCGCCGAGAACATCGCCTATGCGCACCCGGATGCCTCTATGGAGGATATTATCGCAGCAGCAAAGGCAGCGAACGCGCATGAATTTATCGTCAAGTTCCCAGACGGTTATGATACCGAGGTCGGTGAACGCGGTGGAAGTCTATCCGGTGGGGAACGACAACGCGTCTCAATTGCGCGTGCGATTTTGCACAACCCCCGAATTCTGATTCTTGATGAAGCGACCTCATCTGTAGACGTGGAAACGGAAAAAAAGATTCAGCAAGCGATTGACAGGCTCGTGCAGAACCGGACGACGTTTGCGATTGCCCACCGACTTTCAACGCTCCGAAATGCCGATCGGCTTTTTGTCATCGAAAAGGGGAAAGGCGTTGAGTGCGGTTCTCACGAGGAACTCATGGAGCAAAAGGGTATCTATTACAAACTTGTAGAGACGCAAAAGGAAGCCGCCAATGTCCGTGCACAAGCACAAGCCGTAGAGAGGTAAAATGGAAAACGAAAATACTGAGAAACAGAACACAACCACCACAGGGGACACGCCAAAACCGGAGTTGTCTGAATCAGATGATTTTACGCCGCGTTATTTGGATGCAGCCGAGCTTACGTTTACGCGTTCTGAAGTCGAGACAGCACGGCTAGAAATTCAGGATGAAGCCTGTTATCTAATAGTAGTGGAGCGCCGTCTTATGCAGCTTAGCAATC
>VXXH01000380.1 GCA_009835515.1 Candidatus Poribacteria bacterium | reverse complement strand
TTACAAATGTGAGAAGTATGAGTGTGAAACATAGGGTCGTTTTCATGGGTTTGTTCTCCTTATGGAATTTTGTCAATTGTCCAGCTGCCATCGCGATTTTTGCTGGCATGAAAATCGATATCAAATGGATTATCACCTCTGATATTGATTTCCTCGCCTGTTATCTTCTCGTCTGCACATAGGAATTCCACCTTAATTGTGACTGGAAGTCCAAAGATTTCAGTTGTATACGTATGATCCGTTTTTCTGCAGCCTTGATTATCTGGATTGACATAAAAGGTAATCGGTACCTGATCCACAGTGTAAGTGCAACTTTCTCCCGGTTGCAATGTCATACCCGCAACACATATGCCTTTGCTAATAGGCGGTGCATTGACAGTGACCTGAAATGTTACAGGCATTGAAATAGCGTTGTCTTGCGTGCTGTCATCTGTGGCAGTAACCGTGATGGTGGCTATTCCGGCTGTGTTGGCAATTATGGTAAGAGCATCTCCGTCAACTAAAACGATGGCTACGATCAGATTATCAGAAAATGCATTGATGCTATGTGTGTCGTCAATATCCGCATCGGTGATGTTGACACGGATCTTCCGCGTATCGTTAATCTCAAGGGTTTGGTCGTCTATCGGATCAATTTCTGGTTGAGTGTTGTCGATTGACAGACCACAACTTGCGAAAACAATGGATGTCAAAAATATGACGGTTGTCGTGATTGAGATGAGGGTTTCTCGGTTCATAAGTGCGTTCTCCTTAGTTACAATGCACAGGAGACCAACGGTTTCCTATGCTACAAGTGTCCACTTATTTTCGGATTTTACTATAAACCCCTAAATCCCTTATCAGGAGGACTTTACTATAAACCCCCTAAATCCCCCTTATCAGGGGGACTTTAAGGCAGAATTGCGTAAGTCTTGTAGAGATTACTTGCGTATCAACATCCTCCGCGTAGCCGTGAAATCGCCCGCGGTAAGCGTGTAGAAATAGACACCGCTTGATACGGGTTCACCGAATTCGTTTCTGCCGTCCCAATGTGCTGCACGTGAACGGTTCTGATAGATGCCAGCCGGTTGGTGCCCGAGTGCCAATGTCCGAACCACTTGCCCGTTTACAGCGTAGATTGTGATGGTAACCTCTGCGGGTTTTGCCAACTGATACGGTATCCATGTCTCGGGGTTGAACGGGTTCGGGAAGTTTGCCAAAAGCGCGTTCTCTTTATCAGCAGTAACAGTTATTTGTGCGGTGAGTGCGGGGCCGTTGTAGTTTGCGATGGCATCTGCGCCTATGGTGAATGTGAGTGTGCTATCAGCGTTAATGTTGCCATCGAATTCAAGTTCCACAGTGATTTCAGTGTCGCTTTTTTTCTCAGGGTCGTGCCAAGGTATTGTTACACCGTCAATCCCGGAGACCGACACGGCACCTCTGATGTCAAAGGTAGAACGTGCGTATTTTCTACCAGTGAGCGTAAGCGTGACGACGCTTTCATCAAGTGTTGCTTCGGTCAAGGGTGCTTCTGTTGAAGCGACGATTGATTCGTGTCCACCGCTCACAGGAACTTGTGCTGTGAATGCTGGCCCGTTATAGTCAGCGATAGCGTTGGGACCTATGGTAAAGGATAGGATTGCATCGGTGTCAATATCCCCGTTGAATCTCAATTCAGCGGTAATTTTTGTGTTGCTGATGCGGTCTACATCGTATAGGGTCGCGCCCTGAATCCCGGCTATTGTCACTGCTCGCTCGATGTCAAAAGAAGAGCGTGCATAGTTGCGTCCGGTGAGAGTGAGTGTGATGATGCTGTCATTGAGTGTTGCTTCCGTCAAGGGAGCATCCGTTGAGGCGGCGATTGATTCATGCCCACCGCTCACAGGGAGTCGTGCTGTGAAAGTGGGTCCGTTGTAGTTTGCGATGGCATCTGCGCCGACAGTTAATGTGAGTGTCGTATCAGCATCAAAGTCGCCGTTGAATGCGAGTTCAACAGTTATCTCTGTGCTACTAATGCGGTCTACGTCATATACGGTCAGACCCTCAATACCAGATATTTTCACGGCTTGCTCAATATCAAAAGAAGACCGCACATAAGCGCGCCCGCTGAGTGTAAGTGAAACAACACTGTCATCAAGTGTTGTTTCAGTTAAAGGAGCGTTAGTTGAAGCGAGGATTGATTCCTGCCCGCCACTGACAGAAACGTGTGTTGTGAATGCTGGACCGTTATAGTTAGCGATAGCGTTGGGCCCTATGGTAAGGGTGAGTGTTGCATCGGCATCAAAATCGCCGTTGAATCTCAGTTCGACGGTGATCTTTGTGTTGCTGATGCGGTCTACATCGTATAGGGTTGCTCCCTCAATTCCGTCTATTGTCACTGCCCGCTCGATGTCAAAAGAAGAGCGTGCATAGTTGCGTCCGGTGAGTGTGAGTGTAACAACATTGTCATCAAGTGTTGTTTCTGTCAAAGGTGCCTCTGTTGAAGCGGCAATTGACTCGTGTCCACCGGTGACACGGAGTTGTGCGGTGAGTGCGGGACCGCTATATCGCAATAGTGCATTCGCGCCGACGGTAAAGGTGAGCGTGGTGTCAGTATCAAAGTCGCCGTTGAATCTCAGTTCGACAGTAATCTCAGTCTGACTGATGCGGTCTACATCATATATAGTCACGCCCTCAATTCCGTCTATTGTCACTGCCTGCTCAATGTCATAAGCGGACCGGGCGTAGTTACGTCCGCTGAGTGTAAGCGTGACGATGCTGTCATCAAGTGTTGTTTCCGTCAAGGGCACCTCACTTGATGCCGTCACTGATTCCTTACCTCCGGTAACAGTCACTTGCGCAATCAATGGGGGGCCATTGTAGTCAGCAATAGCGTCCGCGCCCACTGTAAAAGTGAGCGGAACATCGGTGTCAATGTTGCCTTTGAATGTCAATTCAACTGTCAGTTCAGTGTCGCTGATGCGGTCTAAATCAAACCAGTGGAAAGTGACACCCTCAATACCAGAGACCCACACGGTATCCCTGAGGTCAAAGGTGGATCGCTTATAAGTCGCACCGTTGAGCATGAGCGTAACGATGCTTCCGTTCAACGTTGTTTCTGTCAAGGGTGCTTTTGTTGAAGCGATAACCGATTCTTTACCGCCGTTGACAGGGAGTTGTGCAATGAGTGTGGGCCCGTCGTATTCCGTAATAGCCTCCGCTTCGACTGTGAAAGTGAGCGTGGCGTTGGTGTCAAGGTTCCCATTGAATTCGAGTTGAAATATAATGTCTGTGTCGCTCACACGTTCCACCCCGAATATTCCGATCGTTACACCCGCAATCCCCGATACTGTCACAGCAGTATCAAAGTTAGCGCGGACGTAAGTACCGTTGTTGAGCGTTAGGCGGATAATGCTGCCACTGAGGGTTGCCTCCGTCAAAAGTTGTGTCGCATAAGCCGTTATTGTGGGGTTTTCTTCAACCACGGCGGTGACAGGTATCGCCGCGATCAGTGCGGAACCGTCATAGTTCGAGATAGCATCCGCCCCGACAGTGAAGGTAAGCGTGGCATCAGCGTCAAAGTCCGTAGCGTCAAATGTCAGCGTAACAGTTATTTTTGTATCACTGATGCGCACCACATCGGACTGTAGGAATGTAACGCCAGCGATACCGGATACTTGGACCGCACGACTGATGTCGGCACTCGATTGTGTATACACGCCGCTTGAGAGTGTGAGTGTGATGATATTTTCATTGAGGGTTGCCTCTGTCAAGAGTTGTGGTGTATAAGCCGTTATGATTGGGCTTTGCTCTACGACCGCGCTGACCGGTAATTCTGCGGTAAGTGCGGTGCCATTGTATCCTACGATGGCATCTGTTCCGATTGTGAAGGTGAGTGTGGCATCCCTGTCAAAGTCGGTACCATCAAATATCAGTTCAAGGTTCACCTGTGTATCACTGAGGCGTTCCACGTTAAATCTGTTAACAGTGACACCGGTAATCCCGGATACCGTTACACTGTTTCCGACAGTATATTGGGATTCGTAAATGCCGCCGTTTAACGTCAGTGTGACCACACTTCCATTCAGTGTCGCTTCCGTTAAGGGGGCTGTCGTTGATACATTGACCGATTCCGCATTCGCAGTGACGCGTGCTGTCGCAGTAAGATCGGTACCATCGTAGTTCGCGATAGCATCCGCGCCGACTGTGAAGGTGAGTGTTGCGTCGGTGTCGAGGTCTGTCCCGTAGAATGTCAGTTGAACTGACAATTCCGTATCGTTCAGACGGTTTACATCAAACGGTCTGATAGTTACGCCAGGGATACCGGATACTGTTACAGGGTCGCTGAGCCAGTTTTCATAGACTCGGTTGTTCAAAGTCAGTGTCACAATGCTTCCGTTGAGCGTTGTTTCCGTTAGGGGTTGTGAAGTTAGCGTTAGGGTTGGGCTTTTTTGATCGTCCAAATCAATGATAATGATAATGACAGTGATGGTGATAGCGAGATTGCCATCAGAGACGGTAACTGTTACGGTGTAGGAGCTCTTGGTTTCATAGTCGAGATTGGCTTTGGTTTTCAGTTGGCCGGTGGTGTTATCAATATCAAAAGCTGCCGCGTCGGGACCGCTCAGCGTGTAAGTGAGAGCATCATTATCTACATCTGTTGCTGTGATGGGGGTACCGATGTTTACGCCTGTCTCGGTATTCTCTGCTACGGTACGGCTGGTGTGATTTCCATCCACGAAGCTCGGGCTGCTATTTGTGGGTGTTTCGGTTTCTGTGCTGATGACATTGATGGTGACAGTGGTTTCATCTATCAGCGTACCATCGGAAACAGTAACAGTTACCGTATAGGCTGCCTTCGTATTGTAATTGTGTGCTGCCTTGGTTTTCAGTTGTCCTGTTGTGCTGTCAATTTCAAACGCTGCTGCGTCCGTGCCACTCAACTGATAGGTAAGCGTGTCGTTGTTTGCATCCGTAGCCACCACTGGGCTCCCGATACTGCCGTTTACTGCTATAGTACGGGTAATGTTGGAGCCGTCGGTGAACACGGGTGCTTTGTTAATTATCCATCCCATGTCCTCAAGCATGCCGAGTGCGATGGGGCCGGGGTCATGGATCGCTTCTTGGTTATCGTAATATGGGGTCATTAAGGAATTCGGGGAACCAGCCGGAAAGGTTATCTCGTCTAAATGGGTGTAGCTTGAACCTTGCTCCCATGAACTGGGGGCATAGAGGTGCGGGAGGATACCGCCGTTGGCTTCAGTCCCTTTTTTTCCATTCCAGAAGAGGTCGTTACTCGTGATTTGATTTTCAAGCGCAAAGGAGGGATCGGGGAAAGATAGAATAGTTGTCCTGGCTCCGTTTTCAACAAAGACATCATAAATATAAGGTAATTTGGGGGTGCTGCCTCTAAGTTTACCCCGCCCAACAGAGGCAGAAAATGTCCTAATGGATCCTTCTTCTACCCTTGCAAAACTGAAGAAACCGAGGCCGTGAGCGATTTCATGCAGCACGGTACTCACGAAGTCCGTTTTCCCTGCTGGTGTATTTCCATCTGTGCCGAAATACCAATTTGCGTCTTCATGGCTATTGAATCTCGTTATGATATCCGGTTCATCATCTGTGAGGTTTCTACCGGCTCTCTCATCGGCGAGTGCCTCTGGAAACCACAAATCCAAGGATCCGGGCGATTTCCAGCCTGCCGGGCGCGCCCCGCCTAAAATGATAGTGCCATCCTCAAATCCACCGAAGTCGGTGAAAGAGGCATCAATCCGGATTGGTACGGGTGACCGGATGAGCGAATTCCAAATATCAACGGCATATTGGAATGCTTCCCTCGCTTCGTCGGTAAAACCGTCGTACGTTACGATGAGTTGTGATTTTCCTGTTGCAAGAAAGTTCCCGTTTCGATTTAACTGATGCATGGGTGGTGGAGAGACGCTTGTCTTCGCGTTTTCATTGGTTCCGTATAAAATGATCAACCCGTCCAATGCTTTGTTTCGGTTCGTTGGGTTTACCGTTGACGGATTTTCGGATGTCCCTGACCCTTGTCCGGGTATTGCGTTTCGGCTCATGGCGCGCGGGGTCAGTCCAAGCAGGATGCATATCGAAAAAGTGATTGTCAATAGTAGTTTTGCGGGTTTCATAGCGACTGTAATCCTTTTGTCAGTGTGAGTTGCAACATATCCATAGGTGTCAATTTAGGACAATGGGGTTTCCGTAGGTTGGGTTGAACGCATACCACCAAAAACGTGAAAATCACAGAAAAACACAACTTTCTCCAGGTACGTCGCATTCACCAGAGACCGAGTGAAACCCAACGCTTTGATCTGAAACTCCCGGGATGCTGAGCGTGTAAAGTTGGGTTTCACTACGTTCTTGAATAGATATGGCAGCCTATTGACTTTCAGTTGTTTTGGGTCTATCAACATCCAATTTCTCAATGCTGTTCAACC
>VXXH01000433.1:3937-6420 GCA_009835515.1 Candidatus Poribacteria bacterium | reverse complement strand
TATTCAAGGTGCCCCATGTCAATGTAAAGACGGCCGCCATTGAACAGAAATCCACCGTTACCGGGGGGTTCTCCCCAGTCTCGGTAATGGATGTCGCGGAGTCCGAGTTCAAGCACATCAAAAACGTAGTCCCGAACGCGTGCGGCGACACCTTCAGAGGTACCGCGAATCCGCTCGGTATCTGTCATACATCCAAATTCAGTTTCGATTCCAAAAACGCGTTTTTTCATTTTTATGGTTGTCAGTTTTCAGAGGAAATAGTTATCAGTTATCAGTTGTCAGTTATAAGAGGTTTTTGATGATCCGAAAGCCTCTTTTTCTCACTGTGAGGCAGACTGATAACTCTTAAAACTGACTGCTATTCTTTCTGACAACTGAAAGATTTTTCGCAGAAAAATCGTACTGACAACTATTCCTCCGATTCCTATTTTAGTGCCTCTTCAATCTCTTGCGAGGTCAGGAGTCGGAATTTGCTTGTCCCTTGTTGCGATGCTTCTAAAACCCCTGCTTCAATTTCACCTTCTTCGCGGGCGGTATCAATAATCTGGTATATCTGCTTAGTCTCTAACTGGGTATCCTCCGATTCCGCTTCTTCCGGCTCTCGTGAACTTAATTCTTTGCCGATTGCCCAAGTTTCTAACGCCAATTGGAACGCGGTGGTTAAATCTCTGTCAGCGTCCGTCTTTGTAGCCGTGAGATATTTTTGCATTCCTGTTTCAATTGTTTCCGTGCCGCCGATAACAGCAAAAGACGGGTCGGTTCGGACAATGCCATCAAAGTTAATCCCAGTGAATTGGTTTTTTCCGGAAGTGCTGCCAAGTTCAGCGAGCAACATTTTGATGATATAAGCTTCACCGACAATGGACTCAAACGCCTGCTTAAAAGCAGGTGCCAAAGTATAGTTAGTTAACCGGTGTAGATTTATATCTTCAGTCGCATTTTGAAAGCCTTGGACGCTGGCAGTATCGGTAACAAGCATCCGTAACCGTTCAATATCAGCGGGGTGCCCGATTGCAGAGAGTGCGATCCGGTCATGCACTTCAAATATTTTACGTTGCCCCTTACTGAGAGTCAAGAGCATCATCCCTTCGTCGTAGGTAACACCTACGACAGGACTGCCCAATCGGAGTTCGTCTTCAATGTAATCTCGTCTGTCCTGAATCGCCTCTATCCAGCGATATGGTTCATCTCGCATTTTTTAATAGTTGTCGGTTGTCAGTACGATTTTTCTGCGAAAAATCTTTCAGTTTTAAGAGTTATCAGCCGTCAGTACTCAGTTTTCAGTTAAGAGGCCTCTTGTAACTAATAACTGATAACTGTTAACTAATTCAACCGATAACTATTCCTCTACATTTGGTTGTGCCTCAGCGTACCATGCCGCTAAATCATCATCAGAAACGGTATTAACGCCGGTGCGTGTTACGGTTTTGAGAGTCGGGAAAATTTTCACTTTAGCATTGTATCCACTCGTTGCGGCATCGTATTCACTGGCGATGTCCAAGAGTCTTAAGATAGCAATAGCTGCCTGCCGTTGGTCCATTTCGTGCAAGGCGGTCTCACCAAACCGAGACAGATAGCGCAACACGCCCCGGATCCAGATAGAACCGGAGCCAGTTGTTGCAAAATCGACGTTCTCAAAGTGCGCGCCGAGTGCGTCATAGAAGAAAATTTTTCCGCCGTTGCCGTCATCATCGGCATTTAAATCATACAGTGCAAAGATCGGGATAACGCCACCGATCCCCTGGAGTGCCATCGACAGATTCTCGCGGATGAGTCGCGACAACATCCGAAGTTTGCCTTCGAGGCTTAACTCTTGGAGCTGGCTGCGCCGGAAATATTGGAACGAGTGCTCCAAGATTCTGGCAATTTCATAAGCGATTGCGGGTGAACCTGAAATAGCAAGTGCAGAATGCCTATCAATTTGCAAAACTTTCTCGGCTCGATCATAAATGACAGAGGTGCCTGCGGTAGCACGCCGGTCCCCTGCGATCATGACGCCATCTCGGTAAAGCACAGCAACAACGGTGGTGCTATGTGCTATTTCAACATCTGCTCCGTGTCGTGCAGTTTCCGGTGGTAACTCTATCTTTAAGGGATACTTTGCGTATCTCAAGAGATCGAGAAAGTCGCCTTTGTGGTTTATTCCTCCGTGCGGTGCAAGTTCTTGGTGTCCTGCACCACTGAGATTCAGGAAATCACCGTTATAGTGCATTATTCCCCCGTTCTTTGGCGATAACGCCGGGACTGATCTTTGTCAACACGACGCATGCGCTTGAGCAATTCTTGTGTATCAGGACGACTGACTTTCTGGCGCTTGGGTCCCTCGTTATCACTATCACCATCACCGGGTCCGATGGGTTTTGTATCTCTCTGCTTACGCTCAAGTTGAGCAATGATATTGGCTGTCATTGTGTTTCTCCTTTTTTATTAGTTGTCAGTTATCAGTACGATTCTTTTCTACGAAAAAAATCTTTCAGTTGTCA
>VXXH01000433.1:0-3927 GCA_009835515.1 Candidatus Poribacteria bacterium | reverse complement strand
TAGTTGTCAGTTATCAGTACGATTCTTTTCTACGAAAAAAATCTTTCAGTTGTCAGTTAAGAGGTTTTCGTTTAACAGAGGTCTCCTCTTGTAACTGATAACTGATAACCGATAACTGATAACCATTCTTCTCATAGTTGTCAGTTATCAGTACGATTCTTTTCTACGAAAAAAATCTTTCAGTTGTCAGAAAGAATAGCAGTCCGCTATCAGCATGCCTCGCAGTGAGAGTTGAGAGGTCCCGCTTGTAACTCGACAGCAACATTGATAGGATAATACTCCTCTTTAACTGATAACCGATAACTGATAACCAGCTTCTCATAAACGCAATTTTTTAATTAATGTTTCAACGGTCGGTGATTCGTCAAGCGCCTCATTATATTGCTGTGCGATGTCTGCCTCAGCGAGTGCGTTGAGGTTAACTTCTCGGGTCTGTCCATTGACAGTGAAGGTAATGCTATCCCACTGGATTGCTTTTATGGATTCACTGAACCGATCCACAGCGCGCCCGCGAAAGTAGGCACGTGTGCCGATAGGCGGATTATGAAGTGCTGCTTCAATCTGTTCGTCTGTGACGATACGACGCATGGGGATTCCATAGTAGAGTCCTTCATCAAGATCAATGTTATGATATTCTAAATCCAAACTCTGGAGCCATACATCGTCCCATGCGACTCCCTCTTCTTCTGCAAAGGTTTCAAGTAACCACTTCTTCGCGACCCAATCAAGCCGATCAATAAGCGACATCGGATCTTCCTCAAGTGCATTGAGCGTATCTTCCCACTCTGTGAGTACCCAGTCAGTTTCAAACACTCCACCATCGTTGAGATGTTTCTGTGCGAGTGCGAGGTACTCGCGCTGATGGTCGATTGCGGACATCGTTTTTCCATCATCTGTCATCACCATCCAACGATACGTCTGGTCATGCGAGACGGTCTTGATGGTATCAATCGGATTGGCAAGTGCGAGCCTTTCTGGGACCCTGCGTTGTTCAATCAAAGCAATAACAAGCGCGGTGGTGCCGACCTTGAGAGCCGTTGCGTATTCAGACATATTGGCATCCCCTGCGATGCCGTGGAGTCTCCGGTATTTAGATGCGTCAGCATGCGGCTCGTCGCGCGTATTGACGATAGGGCGGTTGTGCATGGTATCAACACTTGCCTCAACGTGAAAGAAATCAGCACGTTGTGACAATTGGTAATGCCCTGGTGTTGCGAGCCCGGCTTCAGTCTCAATTCCGAGTTTCCCTGCGCCTGCGAAGATTTGTCGTGTGATAAAGAACGACATGATTCCCTGTTTGAGCGTCTCAAAAGGGACTTCACGCGCCATCAAATAATTATCGTGGCACCCGTAGCTATGCCCGTGAAGATCGGTATTATTCTTATACAAGAGCACGCGTTTTCCGAGTTTCTGACTGCGTGTTTCAGCACATCGGTGAAGGATACGTTCCCCGGCTTTATCGTGTGCGACAAGATCAAAGAGGTTGCTGCATTCAGGTGTAGAATACTCCGGGTGCGCGTGGTCATTGTAGAGGCGCGCGCCGTTGACGAGAATGTGATCACTTTTAATTTCGGCAAAAGAGAGTCGCTCTTTTTTATTTCGCTTCTGATCGCGCGCTTCCTCTTCCTTCTCATCAGGATGATTGGAGAGTGTGTCTGCTCGAAAGCCGCGTTCATCTCGAAACGGGTCTTCACCGCGATAGTCCCACACGGGTCGAAAATCTGCTTGTCGGTAACTTTTTATGAGCTCAATAGACTGCTTGACGGCATCAATGTGCGCTTCATTTTCGAGTGTGATTCCGTATTCAGTTTCAATTCCAAAAAGTCTGTCCATTTATTGGTTATCGGTTGTCGGCTATCGGAGGAATAGTTATCGGTTATCGGTTATCAGTTAAGAGGGAAACTTGATATATAGCGTCTTTCTCTTAACCGAAAATCGAGTACCGAAAGGTTTTTCATGCCTCACAGTGAGAGAAAACCGTACTGAAAACCATTCCTCTGACGACCGAAAGATTTTTTGAAAAAAAATCGTACTGAAAACTGACAACCATCCTCCTAAATGACACGCGAGCCAGACGCTTTACGCCGTTCTCGCTTTTCAGCTTTGATAGGTGTAACTTTGACGACGTTTGCTGGATCGTAATCCAGGAGTTTGAGCCAGTCTTCGGTCGCCTCGGTCGGCGGGAAGATTTCACTCTCAAGGAACTCCGCGGCGAGTGCGTCTAAGAGATCGGCTCGCGAGATTCCGCTTTCTTTCTCCGGGTTCTGAATTGCGCGTTTGAGTGCGGATTCCTTAGCGCGTTGCACAATAGACTCAATAATAGCACCACTACAGAGATGCCCACGATAGAGCGTATCGCGTCTGCCGCTCCTGAGGGAGACTTCAAGGAATCTGTTGTCCTCGTCCTCACGAAACATTTCATCAACAACCTGTGCGATCAGGTCTTCGACTGCCTTCTCAGCCGGTATAACTTCGGGTGGTGCTTCGTCTGCTGTCTCCGTCTCTGTATCACGGGTTACCTCTGGAGCGATAGGGAGCTCGGGTGTAAAGTAAATACGGAAGATATCCTTTGCAGCGTCTGCATCTGGACGAGTCACTTTAATTTTTCTATCAATGCGTCCGGGACGTAGAATCGCCGGATCAATGAGATCTGGACGGTTTGTAGCGAGAATAATAACGACATCCTGTAGAGACTCAATGCCATCCATTTCCGCGCAAAACATTGGCACCAGCGTATTTGAGATGCTATGAGACCGAAGTGCGCGTCGTGTGCCTAATATAGACTCTGCCTCATCTATAAACACAAAAGCGAGTTTGCCATCATCCTTTTTCTCACGGGCGATCTGGAATATTTCACGTACTTTCCGTTCAGATTCTCCGAGCCACATGTTCAGAATTTCAGGACCTTTAATGTGGAGGAAACACCCTTCAACATCTTCTCCGCTCTCTCTTTGGAGCTGCTGCGTCAAGTTATAGGCAGTCGCCTTACCGATGAGCGTTTTTCCGCATCCTGGCGGTCCGTGGAGGAGAAACCCTTTCGGTGCACTGTATTGGAAACGCGAAAAGAGTTCGGGATGCAGGATGGGAAGTTCAATGGTATCTTTAATACGTTGGATGGTTTCGTCAAGCCCGCCGACTTTAGACCAGGGGATATTTGGCACTGCCTCAAGCGCGTAAGCGTCCGTTTCCTTGGTAGCGATATGTTCAAGAGCGACTCGGTAGTTGGAGTCAACTCGGACCTCATCGCCAGGTTTGAGCTTAACATCGGTGAGGTCTGCGGAGCGTTCAAGGATAACGGTTTGTGCGTTAGGTTCTTGCCCAATACGGAGCCGTCCATCTGGTATAACTTCAGCTACTTTTGCGATGGGTCCGGCATCGTTGTATCCGAGTTCCCCGACGACGACAAAGGCATCGTTTAATAGGACACTGAACCCCTTTTTCAAGGTTGCGGGGTCAAGTTCGGTATCAAGGTTGGCGTAGTATTCGGAACCACCGACGATGACGCGTGCGATGTCTTCTTTCGGCAATCCGAGCAAGGTGCCGATACGATTCGCGGGTGAAGTGAGTTTTTCAATTTGCGCCTCCATTTCCGCATGGATACGGAGTGCTTCCTGCTGAATCGCGTGAATTCTTTCCCGAAACTCACCTTCATCACTCAGAATAGAACGCCGCAGCTCGAGGAGCCATCGACGGCGGCGGTCCTCTGGCGGTGTCTCGGTGATAAGGTGGTGAATTAACTGCAACGAATAGCCGGAATTCATCTCTTCTTCTTCAGAGGTGAGTTCTTCTTCAACTTCTTCGTCATCTTCAGTAAACAGGTCGTACCTGTCGGGGCTTGCGCCAGCAGCTTTCGTATTTTTCTTATCGTACATTTGATGTCTCCTCAGGCAGAAGCGGATGACTTTACGATAGAGTTTACCACACTTC
>VXXH01000711.1 GCA_009835515.1 Candidatus Poribacteria bacterium | reverse complement strand
ATGCTTGTTTGAATGGAGCGATTTTTTAAATTAGCCTCCATCCATCCTAATTTTATAGGATACCAGATTTTTACATTTTCGTCAACTTTTTTTCTATACTTGAAATGAACATAGACGTAGTGGTATAATAATTCTCACTACGGACTTACAAGTGGCATGTTAGCGCATTATTGAGTTGGGGAACATGTTGAAATGAAAATCCTCTTTAAGAAGAATATCCCAAATGCTCTAATTATTTCTGTTGGACTTCATATCCTCCTATTTCTCCTGCTTGGGACCTTGTATCGACACAGAACTGACTGGGATGCTAAGCCGGTTACTGAGGTTGAAATCCTCAAGATCCGCTCACGAAAGTCCGTGCATATAGACAGAAGACTCCCCCGTTTTGCCTTTCAACCCTCGGCATCTGCGGAGAATGTGCAGCAGATGAAGACTGTTAAGGTTGAACCCCCATCGCTTAAGACATCAGCAACACTTGTATCGTATCCAAATGCGACAGTCGAATTGCAGACACCAGAACTTTCCTCACCCGTCCCTTCAGAAGAAGGTGCCTATGAGAAAGACTTACAGGCTAAACCCGTGGGCGGATCAGGTGCCGGTGGCACTGGTGCTGGATTAAGTTCACGCGTCTCCGGGAATGGGAGGCTCGGAGGTGTTGGGCGCGGGTTCTTAGACGGGACAGGCAGTGAACCTCAGTCGAATCTTGAAGGACTGACGCTCCCTGACTTAGCCCTGACCAAGGTCGGCAAACATATCGTCGCAAACCGTAGCACGGATCTCGTTGATATCGTTTTTGTTGTTGATGGGAGTGGCAGTATGAAAAACGATATTGATGCTGTACGAGAACATCTCAATAATATGACGGGTCTCTTTGATAGTGCCGGGATGGACTTCACTATCGGGGTCGTTGCCTTTCGCGCCGGTACCGGGTACGGTCTTCTCGGGTTGGACTTTGAGGTAATTCCGCAGACGCGCTCTATTTCTCAAGTTAAAAAAGTCTTGTCGCAACTGAAATTCCGGGGCGATGAGAATGGGTTGGACGCTCTGATTCGCGCCGCTGATGAGGTGAAATTCCGACGCGCCGCTGAAGTCCACTTTATTTTCGTCACAGATGAGTATGTAAGTGGTGCATATTCCTCTATGGATGTGGTGATGAAGATGAAGACTTCCAGAATCAAAGTAGATGTTATCGGTCGTGATGAACCCTTCCAGAAATTCATAGCGAAAAGTACCGGTGGTTTATGGCTACCGATTTCAAGCCTCACGGTCCAGTAACCCCATGGAGAGTCTCGATCGAAAGATTGCAGCTACAGACGATGGGAAAAAAGGATAAACACTACGCCCTCGGTTTAACGGTCCTTTTTCTCGCAGTCGGCGCGTTTACTGCGAGCCATCACGAGATGTGGCGCGATGAAATTCAGGCATGGCTGCTGGCACGAGACAGCACCTCAATCTTTAATCTCTTCGCGAATCTCAAGTATGAAGGACATCCAGGTTTGTGGCATCTCTGCCTCATGCCGCTGAGTCGTATCACGCATTCCCCGGTCATGATGCAGATGCTCCATCTTCTGATTACGGGTGTTACCGTCTACCTTTTCGTTCGCTATTCCCCTTTCAACTGGTTCCAGAAACTTCTCTTCTGTTTCGGATATTTTGTCATCTATGAATACGCGATTGTCGCCCGAAACTACGCCCTTGGCCTTCTGCTAATAACTGTCTTTTGTGTGCTTTTCAAGGAACGATACAAACGTTTTATCTCGGTGGGTTGTGTGCTATTTCTGCTTGCGCATACGAGTGTCCATGCGTTGATCGTCACTATAGCGATAGGCATCGCACTGTGTTGCGAATACCTCGTTGGCGGTCGATTCTTTGAATCTCTTAACCAAGAGATTGAGGCTATAAAAAACAAAAGACCCATCTGGATCGGGTTCGCACTTATCGGTATCGGTATTATTACAGCGGTTCTGCAACTCAATCCACCCCCAGATACAGGCTTCGCTGTTGCGTGGAATTTTAACTTTGAAGTGAAACGTGTGAATAATATTGTCAAATTGATTTCCCGTGCGTATTTCCCAGTTACCATACCCACACGCAGTTTTTGGGGTTCAAACATATTAATAACCAGTGCCTTTTTCCAAGCAATTCAAGTTCTGCTCTGCTATTTCTTGATGCTCTTCAGCATGCTGTTATTTTTCAAACGACCAACTGCGTTGCTGACCTATCTCATCTCAACATTTGGGCTTTTGGCGTTTTTCTATGTCAAGTATCACGGCAGTATCCGGCATCACGGTTTCCTGTTCCTTACGTTTCTGATGTGCTGTTGGATTTACCGAGACAGCCCGGCGATCAGTTTCGGTCAAACTGAGCAGCAGGATACGGATTCTCTGATAGATCGGGTTTTCAATATGGCAGGGACGGTGCTTGTAACGGTGCTGCTTATCTGCCATGCACTTGGTGGTATTACAGCCATCAGAATGGAGTATCGCCATATTTTCTCTTACGGCAAACTCACAGCCGAATATATCAAGTCGCAGGGCATGCAAGACCATCCGATGGTTGGCGAAAGCGATTTTGCTGCCAGTACGGTCGTCGGGTACTTAGAGAGACCCCAACAAATTTACTATCCACGCGGGAACCGACTCGGCTCTTTTGTTCGATGGGACGCGGCGCGCACCCATGATGCGTCCAACCAACTCGTCATTGAAGCAGCGAAAACGTTAAGTGCTCAGACGAATAAAGAGGTATTGATTATCTTAAACCGTGCTATAGACAACGAACTGCGGGAACAGCACAACCTTACCACCGTAGTCAAATTTACCGGTTCAACCGTTGGTGACGAAGGTTTCCATCTCTATCTAATGCCAACGCCTTGATATTGACGCTGAATTTATAGCAAGGAGAACTGGTGGTTTATGGCTGCCCATTTCAAGTCTCACGGTCCATAACCCAATGGAGAGCCTTGATTGAAAGGTCATCGAATAAATAATGGATAAAAGTGATAAACACTACGCCCTCGGCTTGACGGTCCTCTTTCTTGCAGTTGGTGCGTTTACTGCGAGCCATCATGAAATGTGGCGCGATGAAATTCAGGCATGGCTGCTGGCACGAGACAGCACCTCAATCTTTAATCTCTTCGCGAATCTCAAGTATGAAGGACATCCAGGTTTGTGGCATCTCTGCCTCATGCCGCTGAGTCGTATCACGCATTCCCCGGTCATGATGCAGATGCTCCATCTTCTGATTACGGGTGTTACCGTCTACCTTTTCGTTCGCTATTCCCCTTTCAACTGGTTCCAGAAACTTCTCTTCTGTTTCGGATATTTTGTCATCTATGAATACGCGATTGTCGCCCGAAACTACGCCCTTGGCCTTCTGCTAATAACTGTCTTTTGTGTGCTTTTCAAGGAACGATACAAACGTTTTATCTCGGTGGGTTGTGTGCTATTTCTGCTTGCGCATACGAGTGTCCATGCGTTGATCGTCACTATAGCGATAGGCATCGCACTGTGTTGCGAATACCTCGTTGGCGGTCGATTCTTTGAATCTCTTAACCAAGAGATTGAGGCTATAAAAAACAAAAGACCCATCTGGATCGGGTTCGCACTTATCGGTATCGGTATTATTACAGCGGTTCTGCAACTCAATCCACCCCCAGATACAGGCTTCGCTGTTGCGTGGAATTTTAACTTTGAAGTGAAACGTGTGAATAATATTGTCAAATTGATTTCCCGTGCGTATTTCCCAGTTACCATACCCACACGCAGTTTTTGGGGTTCAAACATATTAATAACCAGTGCCTTTTTCCAAGCAATTCAAGTTCTGCTCTGCTATTTCTTGATGCTCTTCAGCATGCTGTTATTTTTCAAACGACCAACTGCGTTGCTGACCTATCTCATCTCAACATTTGGGCTTTTGGCGTTTTTCTATGTCAAGTATCACGGTAGTATCCGGCATCACGGTTTCCTGTTCCTTACGTTTCTAATGTGCTATTGGATTTACCGAGACAGCCCGGCGATCAGCCTCGGTCAAACTGAGCAGCAGGATACGGATTCTACAATGCATCGAGTTTTCAATAAGGCAGGGACGGTGCTTTTAACGCTGCTGCTTATCTGCCATGCTATGGGGGGTATTACAGCCGTCAGAATGGAGCACCGCCATATTTTTTCTTACGGCAAGCTGACAGCCGAATATATCAAATCACAAGGCATGCAAGACCATCCAATAGTTGCTGATAAAGATTCCGCTGCGAGTACTGTCGTCGGCTATCTACCGAAACGACAGGTTTACTATCCACGCGTAAGCCGACTCGGTTCTTTTATTAGATGGGACAAGACACGGACTGCGGTATCCAAAGCGCGCGTCATTGAAGCAGCGAAAACGTTGAGTGTTCAGACGGATAAAGAAGTGCTAATTATCTCGAACCGTACTATAGGCACCAAACTCCGCGAACAGCACAATCTGACTTCCTTAGTCAAATTTACCGGCTCGACTGTTAGAGACGAAGGTTTCTATCTCTATTTAATGCCATCGCCTTGATACTGATGCTTGGCGTGCACACTTTTGTGGGACAGGTCTCTAACTCCGATTTTCTTGCCATGGGAACATCTGCCTAGCCACAATACTCGGTGCTTTGCTGACCGCTGATTACTGACTGTTGATGGAACTGGCAGCTGAATGCCGCTACGCGCAAAACTTTTTCTTGACAGAATTTGCAATAAGTGTTAACCTATTAAAGGTTATTTTTTTAGAAATCGGAGAAGTTCTTGATACATGCCAAAACGGAAAAGAAAGCCCAAGAACATACCTACCTCGGACGTGAGCAACGAGGATGATATTGTGCTGCGCGAAACAACACCTTTGCAGCTGCGTTATTACGGGGACCCGGTCCTCCGCAAAAGAGCCGAGCCGGTCACCGAGATCGCAGAGGCAGAACGCCAACTCGCTGTACAGATGTTAGAAACGCTATACGCGACAGGCAACGGTATCGGGCTTGCGGCAACACAAGTCGGCGTTTTGAGAAGACTTATCATTGTTGACATAGGTGAAGAAGACGATGAGGAATACGAGCCTTTGGTGCTATTTAACCCGGAAATTCTGAGTGCTGAGGGCGAAATTGTCGCCGACGAAGGATGCCTCAGTATCCCTGATGTGACGGCGGAGGTGAAACGTCCAGAAAAGATTGTCGTTGAGGGAATTGATGTCCAGAGCAAAGCTGTTCGCATTGAAGCCAATGGCTTGTTGGCGCGTGTGCTGCAACACGAAGTTGATCATCTTAACGGTGTGCTTTTTATTGACCGGATTAGTGGATTAAAACGGCAATTGCTGAAAGACGAATTGCTGAGAATACAACAAGCTGAACGCCCCACTTAATGCTAAAACCTGCGCACTGTCTGCGGAGGTAAATTTTTATGTTAAAACAGAAACTTGAACCTACCCTACAGGCGAAACTTGACCGACTTTATGCATGTCTGCGTGCTTATGAAAAGGTTATCGTCGCTTTCTCTGGCGGTGTTGATAGCACATTTCTCGCCGAGGCGGCACAGCATGAATTAGCGGATAATGCACTTGCTGTGACTGCTATTTCTGATTCCTATCCGATCCGAGAGATGAGAGCTGCACAGGATATCGCTAAACAAATCGGAATCCGCTTTGAGACCGTCAATACGCAGGAATTAGACCTTGAAGGGTATGCAAGCAACCCGACCAATCGCTGCTTTTTCTGTAAGACGGAGTTATTCGATAAGCTGCGTCCTATTGCCGATAAATATGACGTGGGTACGATCATCTATGGCGCGATTCCAGATGATGTCGGGGACCATCGCCCCGGAATGGATGCCGCAAAGCAGATGGGGATCCAAGCACCTCTGATTGATGTCAACTTGACGAAAGCAGAGATTCGCGAGATTTCAAAGGTGTGGGAACTCCCGACATGGGATAAACCGGCGTTTGCCTGCCTCTCATCTCGGTTTCCTTACGGCATGCGTATCACTCGTGAGTTGCTACGACAAGTAGACGCCGCCGAGCAATTTCTCTACGATTTAGGGATTCGGCAATTCCGCGTCCGACACCACGGCGAACTCGCCCGAATTGAGTTGGAGGCGCAAGAGATTTCGAGACTGCTTTCAAAAACCGTGCGCCACGACATCAGCACACACTTTAAAACACTCGGATATATGCATGTCACACTTGACTTGCAGGGATACCGTTCCGGGAGCCTTAATGAGGGGGTTATGACTTCTTAAGGTGAGAAGAGGATGTACAAACTCAAAGGTATTAGCCTTAAGACATACAAATCCACGAAAAAAATGCAACGGCAAAAGGGGCAATCGATTTCAACGGAACTCCCTGTTGAAAAAAGGACACTCACACGCGCTGAAAAAAAATTGTTAGCGGAAAAATTCAGGAAGATCGCGACGAAAAT
>VXXH01000345.1 GCA_009835515.1 Candidatus Poribacteria bacterium | reverse complement strand
ATATTGAACAGGTTATTCAAGATTTATATCGTGCGCGTCATGAAACTATCATTTATGATGACGACTACGGCATCTGGAGGGAACAAGATCAAAATTCAGTAGCAACAGAGATTTTTGGATTGCTTGATAAAGCAGAAAACTAATGAAATATGGGAAAACCGAAAAAAACGCTCTGGGGTGGACGTTTCAGCACAAACCTCACTACAGAGACAGTAGCCTTCACACACTCCATTGAAGCCGATACGCGACTCATCGGATACGATATTTGGGGGAGTCAAGCGCACGCGATTATGCTCGCTCGGCAAAAGATCATCTCCGATGCCGACCTGCGCGAGATTTTGCGCTGGCTCCGAAAGGTCGAAGAAGATTTTCAGAACGGCAATTTTACACTCGATCCCAATAAAGAAGATGTCCACATGAACGTCGAATCCTACCTGATTGAGAACGCAGGACGCGAATTCGGCGGCAAACTCCACACCGCCCGTTCCCGCAACGATCAGGTACTCGTAGATGCACACCTCTACATCCGAGATGAGATTCTCAATACTCAGCGCGGACTCTCAGCACTCTGCGAAGCCTTCTTACAGATTGCGAAACAACACGCCGACACTGTAATGCCGGGGTACACACATACACAGCACGCACAGCCGATCAGTCTCGGTTTCTGGGCGACGGCTTATGTCAGTATGTTCCTCCGGGATCAGAAACGTCTGCAGTCTGCTTATGCACTCGCCAATATGAACCCCCTCGGCGCATGTGCCTTGGCTGGCACGACCTTCCCAATCGACCGAGAATTGACAACGAAACTGCTCGGTTTTGACGCACCACACGAACACGCCCTTGACGTTATCAGCAGCCGAGATTTTATTGCCGAGGTGCTTTTTGCCTTATCGCTCGTGATGGCAAATCTCTCAAGAATCAGCGAAGAAATTGTCTACTGGACGACCTATGAATTTCGGATGGCGGTGCTTGATGATGCCTATAGTTTCGGGAGTTCCATCATGCCCCAGAAGAAGAATCCAGACATCGCCGAACTCACACGCGGGCGGACCGGACGCGTCTACGGTGCATTGCTCGACTTGTTGACGAACCTCAAGGGTTTGCCAATGGGGTATAACCGTGATTTCCAAGAGGATAAACCGCCGCTGTGGGAGGCGTTTGATATTGTGAAAGCGTGCCTCGGGCTGCTACCGGATCTTCTCAAAACTACAGATTTCCAGACAGACCGAATGGCTGAATTGGCGAATGCGAATTTCGCGACCGCAACGGAATTGGCGAACTATCTCGTTAAAGAGCATCAGATCAGTTTTCGGGAGTGCCATGAGATTGTAGGATGGCTCGTCGGGGAACTGGTCCAGCAAGAAAAAACCTTCGCCGATTGGGAACTAACGCAGGGGCTTTTGGAGCAGAAAGAGATTGACATACCCATTTCGCAGCTCAAGCAGATTTTGGATGCGGAGTCAGCGATTCAGAACAACCAAAGTCTCGGTGGCACCTCTCCCGTGGAAGTTCATCGGATGATAGATAATTTTGAAGCACAACTTGAGGCAGTTGATCTAAATATCTATAATTGCCAGATGCAAATTGGAGACGCGCATCGAGAGACGCTCCGAATCGTTGACGAAGTTTTAGAAGTGCCGGTTTAGATAATATTGTAAGCGAAGGCATATAAAGAATCAATGCATACAGGTCCGTACACACTATTGCGGGATTTTGCCCAGCAGCATCCGAATACCAGATCGGCACTCAACCATTGGTATAGATTAATAAGCGGGAGAAATTTCCGTTCGATTGCAGAATTGCGTGAGGTTTTTCCTCACGCTGATCGAGTTGAAGGTTGGACTGTTTTCAATATTGGAGGGAACAAGGCTCGCCTTATAGCATTCATCCACTATGGGCGGCAAACGGTTTCTATTCATCGTGTGTTGACACACCCCGAGTATGATAAATGGAGGCTCTGAGAGGGAAAATCTATTACTAAAAAATGTGAGGAGTAAACTATGGTAACTGAAGAACATCGTATATCTGACGTATCGCGAGTAGAGTTGAAGCACGACCCGCATAGCAATCCGCAGTCACTTGCGGTAGCCTTAGAAGTGTTAATTCATGCAGTTGGTGTTTGTAAAGACGACAGTATCCCGACTGTGACCGAAGACGACTACGAACACCTTGTAGTCTTGCTCGGTGCCTTAACCGATGTCGTGCGTGATGACGAAAATCACATTTTCGCGCCATTGATGGAATTTGCTATCCTACTTATTGAAAAATATGACCATACACAGATGCCAGAACTGGCTGCGCATATTGAAAACTGTAGAGCACAACAGGTCCCTAACGCGAAATCCGGGCCCACTCGCTACTCGGAAGCGCAAGATCCAGAAAACACCAATACTCTTAAACACGAATAAGGAGGCGAAAATTGAAAAACAGATTAATCGTCGCATTGGATACGGATGATGGTGAAGAGATTGACTGGTTATCTGCAACACTTGCTGAGACAGTTCGTTGGTTTAAGATGGGCTTTCAGGCGTTCAGTGCGCTTGGAGTGGAAGCTTTTCCTTGGTTCAAACAGAACGGACACAAAGTCTTTGTTGATCTGAAATTCCACGATATTCCGAACACAGTCGCACGCGATGTCGGCATGATGACGAAACACGGCGCAAATATGATTAACATGCACGCTGCTGGTGGGCTTGAGATGATGCAAACCGCAAGGAACAGTGCAGATGATGCCGCATACAAAGCTGATATTCCGAGACCCATTCTGCTCGGCGTGACTATTCTGACGAGCATTGATGAGACCGGATTTCAGCGAAATTTCGGTTCAGAACGGCAACTTACAAAGCAGGTTGTCTATCTCGCACAGTTAGCGCAGGAAGCAGGATTGGACGGGGTTGTTGCGTCGCCGTTGGAGATTGAACCGATTCGGAAAGCGTGCGGTGATCGCTTTTTGATTGTCACACCGGGTATCCGTCCGGAGTGGGCTGAGACTGGCGACCAGCGTCGGATTACCACACCAGCAGAGGCGATTAACCGAGGGGCAGATTATATTGTTGTCGGCAGACCGATTCTTGAGGCGGATGACCCCTTAGAGGCTGCCGGAATGATCCTTGATGAAATGAGAGGGGCGTAACATTATGAATATTGTCTGTATCTGTTTAGACACATTTCGTGCCGACATCATCGGTGAAGGCAAAAAGTATAGCCACATACAAACCCCGAACCTTGATGCACTCGCATCGGAGAGCGTCCGTTTCACACGCGCATTTGGCGAAGGACAACCGACGCTTCAGATACGGCGTGGCAATTTCACAGGGATGCGGAGCTTCCCTTGGAAATATAACTTCGATCGGCGTGGGCATTGGCACCACGCACCCGGTTGGCATAAAATTCCACCCGAACAGGATACGATTGCCGAGGTCCTATTGGAACGTGGTTACCTTACTGCACTGATTGCGGATACCTACCACATGTTCAAACCGACGATGAATTTTTCACGCGGATTTGCGCATTTCGACTTCATCCGCGGACAGGAATCAGATAACTGGCACAGCGGCGATCCCCGCCTGATTGAAGAACAACTCCGAAAACATGTCCGTGAACCCATCAACTGGCAACGACACGCCGGGCTTGTTAACTATCTATTGTCGCAACGCCACCGGCAAGCAGAAGATGATTATAGCTGTGCGCGCGTCTTCCGTGCAGCATCGGATTGGCTTGAAGATAATCACACTGTCGGCCCCTTCTTCTTATGGGTGGATAGCTTCGATCCGCATGAACCGTGGGATCCGCCGAAGTCTTACGCAGACATCTATTTTTCTGACTATTCCGGTAAAGATTTCATCACACCGGGCGGTGCGAACGAAGGCGATGGTCCTACGGAAGATGAACTCCGCCGGATTGAGGCACTCTACCTCGGAGAGGTTACCTTTGTCGATAAATGGGTCGGTGTGCTACTTGATAAGATAGAGCAGTTGAACATCAAAGACGATACATTAGTTGTGCTGATGTCCGATCACGGCACACAACTCCGCGACCACGGGAGTTTCGGAAAGGGCGCGAACAAGCTACACCCGTTCAACACGCAGCTGAACTTGATGATCCGACATCCTGAAGGGCCGAGCGACACGGAGATTTTCGCGTTTGTGCAGAATCACGATCTCATGCCGACACTCCTGAATCAGCTGGGTATACCGTGCGGTTGGACGGACGGTGAGGATATGTGGCAACTCGTTACCCAAGAGAAAGCGGCTCTCCGTGAACGGATTATCACGGGGTGGGCTGGCTTTGCTACGGGCAATGCACGCGGACGCGTCAGTGTGCGCGATGACCACTGGAACTTCTGTACGTCTGTAGGCTATAACGATGAGAAAGGCGATGAACTCTTTGATGTTCGGAACGACCCAGAGGAGAAGGTAAACGTTGCGAGTGATCATCCGACAGTTGTCGCAGAACGGCGACGGGATGTTGAGGCGTTGATCGGTCAACCCTTGCCCGGACATTTCATTGAGGTCTGCGATCCCGGATATGCCCCAATGACACGATGGCTCCAAAAGAAGTTGGCGGAAATGTAAACCAGACTTACGAAGTTCCTCCCACAACTTATCGGATAGGTTGTAGTCAATTTACAATTATTAAGGTTTTCTGCGTTAGTTTCATTGATCGAGCAGTTGAGTTCCGAGGGGTGAAAAAATGACCTCTGGTGGTTCTGGAGGATCTGGCGGTGGCTCTGTGCTATTGAGGTCCCCATAACAGAGTGCGAAACCGCCCTTGCCGAACCATGAACCCAGTGATAGTAAGTAATTGTCGATGTTGTCGTGTGCTAAAAAATCTGCGCGTTTGACGTGATCGTGCCGCGCAAAGAAATAGTGGCGATCCCCTTGCCATCGCAGCGCGCCGTTCCTTGAAATACGGTAGGCGGTGTTCGGTATGGCTTCCATATCCTCGGGATTGCCATACTCGAGCGGTACTTTGAGTTCGGTGATGAAATTCGCCATTGAACCGCCTTCTCGGTAATAGGCGAGGAGGTCGTTCCAGTCAGCGAGTCGTACGCCTTCACCGAGGTACGCTTTACATTCAGCCTTGAGGTTCTGAGTCTCATCCAGATTGTGAGCAACGACGTGGAACTTTTGGTAACTTACTAAAACCTGGATACCTTGCTGGTGACCTTCGCACCTAAAACGTTGGTTACCGGTGGTCGTATTCCATGCGATAATAGTGCCGTCTTTACTAACAGTGAGCAGCGTCAATTCGTCAGGCGAAAATGCGAATCTGTAAACATAATCTTTGTGTGCTTTTAAATCCATGATGTTTTGATATGCACCGATTGCATAATCCCACGGTTGCACCTCGCCAAGTGTATAATGCCACAAGCGAACCCCATCACCATGTCCACTGGTAAGAAATCTACCCTTCGGCGAAAATGCTAACGCATGGGTTGGAGTGCGACCCCGCCACCGCATTGTCGATTGTAGGTTACCGGATTCGGTATCCCACACACGAAGTGTTTCATATTCATCACCACTGACTAAGGTCTTGCTGTCGGGTGAAAATGTTAGCGCAGTGACCGATCGTTTATGACCCGTCAAAGCATGCAAGCGTTCGCCGGTCTGACCATCCCACAATTGGATTGAGAAGTCTTTATCTTGCCAATTGAGTATTGTGATAGCAAGAAAACGCCCGTCTGGTGAGAGTTCAGTTAGCCAAGAATCACTCCAACTTTCAAAATATAATCTTATGTCTGTAACAAGCGCGGGAGGTGTTTCGGGGCGAATCTCCCATACATGAACACGCCCAACAGAACCTGCACAGGCGAGTTTCGTGCCATCCTCAGAAAAAAATAGAGAGGAGATGCCCGTAGGTGAGGATAGCGTTGTGAGAAGTTGTCCAGCAGCTTTGTCCCACAATTGAACTTCTCCACGTCCATTACTGTCCGTCGCACAAGCGAGGACGTTCCCATCTGGTGAAAATGCTATTTTCCCGTAACCGCGACCCGGTTGCTTAAGCACGCTGATTTCTGCACCAGTTTTCGCATCATATATCCAGATGCCAATATTGGTAGTGACAGCAAATTGCGTGCCATCTGGGGTAAAGGTGATGTCACTTGCCGCACCTTTGCCAATGTCCATTTTCACACCTTCAGGTAACTGCCATTGCGTATCGTCTTGGGCGAATCCATTTGACAGGAATAGGCTCGAAATTGACAGTAAAATGGCGTAGAGAGTTATCGACTTTTTCATTTTAAATTCCCTTTTACAGTATTGGTGACACACTATAGTTACACCAGTTTGATAATAAATGATGTGCCTTCAATAATAGGTCCTTTCTCCGAAAATCCACCTTGCGAGCCCCCGTAGCACAAACTTCCCAGTTTGTGTGCTTTGGGCGAAAACTATAAAGTTTTCGCTACAATAGTTTTATCAAACTCACGTTATAA
>VXXH01000676.1 GCA_009835515.1 Candidatus Poribacteria bacterium | reverse complement strand
ACTATGCTATGCTTGAAGCATCGGACCAGCTCCGGCCTATTGTAGCGGAGGTCCCACTACGTATCCTCGAAAAATATCGAGAGGCGAGAGCAGAAGGGATATCATTCTATGATATAGATTGGGACAATGATTAACACACGCCCAATGATTTAATCGCACAAGAAAGTTCTAATTTACAACCGCGCTCTCGCTTAACTCGCGTAAAAACTCAAAGGTATAAATCCCCGTACGGTGTCCATCACTCCACGCTAAGCGCACCGCATAGCGTCCGACTCGCTGAATATCCACAAGCCGTAAGTTTTCAAAAAAGTCATCAGGCGGTAAAATATGGAAGGGGTCTTTTCCGAAACGTACCGCATCGCAATGGGCGCACGGGCATTTTTCGCGCAGGAGGCGGTAGGAGAGTTCGCTACTGTACGCATCTTTCCATTGAATCTCCAAACTTGTGTTGCCTCTTTCAATGCGCGTCGGTTGAAATTTTTCCATGATAACTCTTGAAAAAAACGGTTGCCGATTTGTCTGACCGCAAGCAGTCTCGCAAATCAACAACCGTTCAGGGAGTTGCGGATCTAAGGATTGCTCCTGCTATCCGTTATTCAAAGTACTCCGCGTTGATATCAATGAACTCTTCCCATTCTTCAGGAACGTCTTCTTCCATGAAGATCGCTTCAACGGGACATTCGGGTTCACATACGCCACAATCGATGCACTCTTCTGGATCGATATAGAGTTGATTGTACTCCTCGAACTCGTCAGCGTCCGGTAGGGGGTGAATGCAGTCCACTGGACACACATCAACGCACGAACTATCCTTAACGTCAACGCACGGTTCGCAAATCACATACGTCATGTTGGAAAACTCCTTTCCGCTTGATTTACAATAAGAACCTCCATGTCACACATGGAACTCCGCTTAAAGCGAGATTTGCCCGATTTGATGAAGGCATTACAAAAAATATCGTCATAATGGCGGGTCTTTTTGCTATGTCTGCTGAGTTGCGATCAGGACACTATAAATAATATCACATGCAGTCTGTTTTGTCAAATTATATTTGAAATGAAGCACGGATATTCTTTCCCTCATACGATTTTTGGCACCCGACATCTGCTTTCTAACACCGTTCAACCCAACCTACAGGACTATAAGGGAAAATTGGAGGACATCGCAAAATATTTGACAAACCCAAATTTTTGTGGTAATATGTCAATAGTCGTAACTTGTCGCTTGCAAGTCCTGCTATATTGCAAGATGTAGGCTCCCCGTCTCAACACCTATAGGAACACTATGAAAAACCCTCCCCGCAAAAAGTGGCGGTTTAGAAATTCAGATTTTGATAGCAGTTTGGCATTGGCATCTGAGGCAGGTGTCTCTCCATTTGCTGCGCAGCTGCTGATTAATCGCGGGATCAAAACCGCTGCCGAAGCGCGAGCCTATCTCTACCCGACTTTTGATGAACTCCACTCGCCTTTTGAATTAGCCGATATGGACAAAGCTGTGGAACGGATACACACGGCGATCTCACGGGGTGAGAAAATCTGTGTCTATGGCGATTATGATACCGATGGCACCACCGCCACTGCACTGTTGCTTAATACGTTCCGTCAGATGGATGTGCCCGCCGCCTACTATATCCCGAGTCGGTTTGATGAAGGCTACGGTCTCAGCGAAGACGCGATCAAAAAAATTCATGAGAAAAACGATGCAAAGTTGATAATCACTGTAGACTGTGGTATCACGTCGGTTAAAGAGGTCGCGTTAGCCAATCAACTCGGTATGGATGTTATTGTCACCGACCACCACCAACCAGAGCAGGAACAGCCACCTGCCCACGCGCTAATTTCACCTAAGATCCCGGGGAATGAATACCCCTACAGAGAACTCGCGGGTGTCGGTTTAGCCTTCAAATTAGCACAAGGGTTGATAGACGATAGAATGTTTCTTGAATCACTCTTGGATCTGGTTGCATTAGGCACTGTCGTAGACATGGCACCGCTAACTGGAGAGAATCGCATCTTGAGTCGTTTAGGATTGGCGGAACTTGATAAACGGGAGCGTCCTGGCATTCATGCTTTATGCGAAGCAGCCGGTCATAAAATTGATACACCGCTCGACGGATACGCACTCTCTTTTAAATTAGGACCCCGCATCAACGCTGCGGGAAGAATGGATACCGCACACAAAGTCGTTGACCTACTCACCACCGACGCTGAAGATGTCGCAACCCGGATCGCTTCTGAACTCAATCAGGCAAACCGAGATCGCCAAGATTTGGAAAAACACATCCAAGATCAAGCAACGGAGATAATTGAAAGAGAGATTGACGATGCTACGGTGGGGATTGTTGTCGCTAGTGATAAGTGGGACGAAAAGGCACAAGGTGTGGTCGGCATCGTCGCCGCACGTTTGATGCAAACCTACTATAAGCCTGCCATTGTTCTTGCAATTAACGGCGATGAAGCGACTGGATCCGGACGTTGTATTGAAGGCATGAATCTCGCGAATAGCCTTGTCGCCTGCACAGCGTTACTCGTGAAACACGGTGGACACGCAGCCGCCGCCGGGTTGACGATCGAAACCAGAAATATACCCAAATTCAAGGACGCTTTCAACGAATACGCTTCTAAACATCTAACAGAGGCGGCACTGCAACCGAAGCTGGACCTTGAATTTGAAACGCACCTCTCACTCCTAACGTTAGACACCCTAAAGGAACTTGAGCAGTTTGAACCTTTTGGACAGGAGAATCCAACGCCTCTTTTTGGCAAACGGCGCGTCAAAGTTGCTGACGGCACCCCGAGAACAATGGGACAGGATGGCAGCCATTTGAAAATGTTTGTCAATGACGGTGGTGTCAGACATTGTGCGATTGCTTGGGGGGCTGGCGACCAACTCGTCACTTTCAATCGTCCGAATGTATCACTTGATGTCGCTTTTTCGCCTCAGATCAACGAGTGGCAGGGCACCCGCTCCGTACAGCTTATCCTTAAAGATTGGGAGGTACACGCCGAAGGTAGGGACATGAACTGGGACGTTTTTCCGAGACTTAACGATGAATCATCCTTAAAACTTGTTGATCGGCGCAACAGGAAGAAAAAGGACTATCTTTTAAAGATGCTGGACGCTCTGCTCACAAGGCTCTTACCAGAAAGCATTGAGGGCATTGCGAGGCACGATGAGGCAACACCCCGTGAAGAGGAAGCAGCGTTATTGAAGCAATTGGCGGTCGGCGAACTCCGAACTATCGCCTCAAGTAGTCGTTTATCAAGTCGCGAAGCATATCCTTTCGTGAAGCACATTGTCTTTTGTCATCTTACACCGAGTCCAGATCTCTTTTTCATGCGATGCGCGCCTATTTTTGCAATGGAAGAGACCTCCTACCTGCATCTTATTTACGGCGACGCAGATGGAGCAGAAATGCGGAATTGGGTCGGTAAAAAGTATCCCGAAAAAGCCGAATTACAGCAATTGTACGGTGGCATACGTAAAGTCATACAGTCCAACGGCGCGGAGGGATACGCTGAGGCAGCAATGCTAAATGGCACGCTCGGAGCGCCCGCGACAGTTGAAACCGGACTTACGATCTTTGAAGAATTGGAGTTTATTGAGCGGTATGCGGAATCAGGACACAGACTGGTGAAACTCCGCCCTGCTCAGAAAAGTGATTTATCTCGTTCGCCAACTTACTTGAGAGGGCAATGGATCAAGCAGACGAGTCCCTCTTTCGTTGAGTTTCAGTTGAAAGAGAACATTGAATCTATGTGGGAGCGCATAGAGTATGAGTGTCAAATCGCTAATAAGCCAGATTCAGGCATATAATCCGGACGCAGAAGTTCAACTTCTTGAGCGTTCCTACCGCTTCGCGCAAGAAGCACATAAAGAACAACAGCGAAAGTCTGGCGAACCTTATTTTACACATTGCTTTAAAACCGCTGAGATCCTCGCAGAACTCCACCTCGATACCCACACGATCTGTGCTGGACTCATGCACGATGTACTCGAAGATACAGGCATCACGCGCCAGGAACTGCAGGTCCGCTTCGGGGCGAACATTGCGAATCTGGTTGAAGGTGTCACGAAAATTGGGAAATATAGACCGAGCGTCAGTGCCCCGAATGCCAGCACACCGATCACCGTTGAAGATCGCGTCCACCGCAAACGCCAAGCAGAAACCTACCGGAAACTCCTCTTAGCAACAGCAGAAGATATGCGGGTCATCCTTATTAAACTCGCTGACCGGCTCCACAACATGGAGACGTTGAAGTTCCTCACCAGCGAGAAATGTCAACGCATTGCAAAAGAGACATTGGAGATTTACGCACCGATTGCACACCGATTAGGTATATGGCGTATCATGAGCCGTCTTGAGGATTTGGCATTCAAACATCTCTACCCCAGCGAATATCGAAAAATTGCCGATCTCCTGAACCAGAAACTCACCGAGCGCGAGGCGTACTGTGATAAAATGGTGAAACAGATTCGCCAAGTCCTTGAAAAACGCGGTGTCTATGCCGATGTCCACGGCAGAACAAAGCATATCTATAGTATCTACCAGAAGATGCAACAGAAAGGGACCCCTTTCAGTGAGATCCGAGATCTCGTTGGGCTCCGGGTCCTTGTTAAGACTGAACCTGACTGCTACATGGCACTCGGGGCACTCCACCACAAATGGAATTACCATCCCGACCGACTTCGAGATTGGATCGGACAACCTAAGAAAAACGGGTATCAGTCACTCCATACCACGATTTTAGATGACGGTAAACCCGTTGAGATACAGATCCGGAGTTATCAGATGCATAAAGTGGCTGAGGATGGCATTGCTGCGCATTGGAGTTATAAGGAGGGAGTACCCACAAGTAAACAGGGACGCTCCATTTTAGCGAGTTATAAGCAGATACTTGAAGACATACAGGAGACACAGGATAGTCCACATCAGTTTGTGGAATCAATGAAATTGGAACTCTTCCAAGATGAAGTGTACATCTTTTCACCGAAAGGCGACCTTTTTAAGCTACCGGCGGGCGCGACGGTTATCGATTTCGCCTATAAAATCCATACGGATATCGGACATACATGTGTCGGGGCGGAAGTGAATGGGTCTGTTGCTCCAATCCGACGGGTACTTGAGAATGGAGACCAAGTTAATATTCGGACACAATCCAATGGAAAACCGAGTCGAAGTTGGTTGCCGCATGTGAAAACTGCTACGGCACGGGGGAAAATAAGGCATTGGTTCCGCGAAAAGGATAGGGCGGACGCTCTGGAATTAGGTAAGAAATTTCTCGCGGCGGAATTACGTACCTTCTATCTTAACGCACGCGAGTATCTCAACTCCCCGGAACTGCTCAATATTGCCAAACAACTCAAACTCAAAAATCTTGAAGAACTCTTCGTACGCATTGGCAACGGGGATGAGTCGGCTATCCATGTCGTCAATCTCTTGAAACCTGAGGTGCCGAAACCTGAAACCGAAACGGCAGAAGCGGTTCAACCGAAACGGAAACCAGAATCATCACCGGCTATCCAACTCGAAAATGATATTGACTTAGGTATGATGCGGATCATGAAATGTTGTAACCCGATCCCTGGTGATGAAGTCGTCGGCTACCTGACTCGCGGACGCGGCGTTTCTGTACATAGAGCCGGATGTATCCGCATCCTTGAAGAACCGGAACGACTCTTGGCAGTCAAGTGGCTCGAAAAGCCGATGTCCGAGAATGGAGACCATCCACCTGATGTCTACCCTGTCAAAATCCTCGTCGAATGCAGTGATCGTCCCGGAATGCTCGGTGAAATTACGACTGCTATCGCACAATACAAAGTGAACATCCGATGTGGCACCTTCCAACCCTCTACCGTCCATCTTGATGCGACAGCCGCTGATAATCTGACAATAGACGTAACAGGGGCTGAGCAGCTGGATAAAGTCATGGAAGCGATTCGCCAACTAAAAGGCGTACAGCGCGTCACCCGCATGTCCTAAATCCAATCCATAATAGTCCCAATTTCGTGATATTGGAGGCGTACGCTGTGGATTGTGCTGCGCTATACAGCGGTAGGCATTCTTGATATAACTTTAGCGACTTTTCCGCTCTTCAGACATTTCGTGCAAACGCGAATCCGCCGCGGACCTGCCTCCGTTTGAACCCGAACCCGTTGAAGATTTGGAAGCCAACGCCGCTTTGTGTGTCTAAATGATTTACTAATCTGGTTACCCGTCATCGGGCGTTTGCTGCAAATTGTACAGACGCGTGACATCTTGATCTCTCCTTCTGCTTTGCTCTAAAGTGTTGGTGAAACCTAAACATTAATGATACCACAATTAGGCGGAAAAAGCAAATTTTCTTTAGCAGCAGGCAGAGCCATCCAGTTCTTTCCAATCCACCTTGTGGGAGGGCTTTGTAAACCCGATTTATGTCTGTGTTCTACGCAACACGGAATAAATGC
>VXXH01000636.1 GCA_009835515.1 Candidatus Poribacteria bacterium | reverse complement strand
ATATTAGTGAAGTCTCATTGCGCTTTTTGTCAAACACAGATAATACAGTCTTCCGTGTAGATCTAACTACTCAACAAATCAATAAAATAAAGACTCCGAATGTCCCAAGGCAATACATTTTGCGAATTGCGCGTCCAGGAAAGTACCCTCCAGAGATGATAGGATCTGAGCTTTTGTGGTTGTCCGCGCTACGGACTCAAGCGAGTTTGGTTGTTCCTGAACCTGTGCCAGCTGCTGACGGAACGTTCGTTCAGAAAGTATCTGTTGCTGGTGTGCCTGAACCGAGACATTGTGTTTTATTCCGATGGATCCCTGGACGCTTTCGGAATCACGATCTGTTAACGCTCAAAGAACTCGAACGCGTTGGTTCATTTATCGCTAGGCTCCATCGACACGCTGAAACGTTCGTATTGCCAGATAAATTTGACAGACCGCGCTTGGATGAAACTATTCTGTTGGGCGAGAACACTGTGCTCTGCCCAGGTGTGGGGGACCGTTTTTTTTCGCTCAGGGATCTTTCAGTGTTTGAGACAGGGATTCGAGAACTTTGTACACAGATGGAACAGATCGGCAAAAGTTCAGAGGTTTTTGGAATGATTCATGGTGATTCCCAACCTGCTAATTTCCTCTTTCATGGTCAGAACATACATTTTATTGATTTTAGCGACTGTGGTCTGGGTTACTATCTCTATGATTGTGTGCCAACCCTCTCTTATTTGCGGCACCGTCCAGATTTCCAAACACAATGGTCTGCGTTCTTCGGTGGCTATCAAAAGGTGCGATCGCTGTCAGCGGATTATAAAGCGCAATTTGAGACGTTTACTGCTCTGCGTACGGTTTTTTTGGTTAACTGGGTTTGCAACTGGTCAAATCCGGTATATCAAACATGAGGCGAAAGTTTCTTAAGAGAATCCGTGATGCGGATAGAGCATTACCTACAGCATGGATGGGTCCCCTTCCAATTCAATTCAATCAGGTAGGAGGCTGCCTTTTGATTGTTGGGAAAGATAACAATAATAAAAGGCGAAAATATCTGAACATCTCCACGCGAGGAATGTTCAAAGAGTCCAAAGAGAACACCGATGCAAAAACAACAGCATATACCTACCATCACTGATACGATCTCTCTTCCATTCATCACTGAGATTGCTATTGCTCCCGGTGGAAAATGTGTCGCCTATGTAGTGCGAACGGCGGATTGGACAACAGATGAGTATGTCCGAACCTGCTTTGTTCACGACATAGATCAAAACGACACGCGGAAAATATCCGAGAATGCCTGGTGCCCGCGGTGGCTAGATGACATGACGCTTGCGGTGCTGCGGCGCGATACAGAAGGCTCAGCGCGTGTTGGAGAAAAACCACAGATATGGATATTCCGTGACGCTGGTGTTTCTGGTATGCCGATTACGTGTTCTCCGTCCGGTGTGGAGGAGTTCTGGTGCTACGGTAATGGGGTTATCTATCGAACCGACACTTCTCCGAGTGTTGAATATGAGGGGCAGGACAGTTCTTATATTCGTGTGAGTCATGAGTCGCGAACAGCACAACTTTTCTATGCAAGCTTGTCCGATGAAGAAACATCCGTAGACATGCTGTCGGACGATTCACCCAATACGCTGAAGTTAACGGAGGAACTGGATCCCTCTCTGCAAATATCGGATCTCTGGGCATCAAAGAACACCCTTTATCTGAATTGCCAATTTCAGCAAAATTTTGATAAAGTGCAGGTTTGGCGACTTTTCGCAAGTCCCGCGGAACTCAAAAGAATCGCCGTATCCGAGGAAAATAGGGAATCAATGCCACCCTGGGAACGACTAAATTTACCTGCAATGGCGACTGTTCTTGACATCGCTCCTGACGAAAAAACACTTTTGCTCAACTGGGACGGAGGACGGTCTAAATTCTTTTCAAACGAGCCATGGTCGCTCTGGACATGTTCTCCATCTTCCGAGGCATCGGTATCAGATTTGTGTTGTCTGACCCCTCACTTTGAACGACAGATTCTTACAGCACAATGGAACGCTCAAGGCATTTATCTCCACTATATTGATGGAACAGTGCCCTATATCGCGCGACTCGATCTATTGGGTCAGTTAGATGTTCTTGATTTGGAAGACGTGTATCCCCTTCACACGCCACCTTTTAAGTGCTTTGACATCTCTAATACAGGCGTTTTGGCATTTGTGGCAGCGGGACCGAACGCTATCCCAGAGCTCGCTGTTGTTCACAAGACGGACTGCTCATCTGGCTGGTCCTTCACAATGCATCATCAGAAAATCACAACTTTCGGTGCTTTATGTAAGGATTGGTCATGGGGTACAAGAGAGACAATACACTGGACGAGCAGGGACAATACAAAAATTGAGGGCGTTCTATTTAAACCCACTGATTTCGATCCTGCCCGGAAATATCCACTTATCGTGATAGTGCATGGAGGTCCGGCGACTGCGTCACTTCAACTTCAACTCGACTGGGAAGATCGCTGGTTTTATCCAACACTCCAGTTCCTTGCTCGTGGAATTCTCGTGCTGAAGCCGAACTACCGCGGTTCAGACGGGCGAGGACATACTTTCCTTGAATTGAACCATAAGAACATTGGAACCGGTGAATTATGGGATATAGAGAGTGGTATTGACCATCTGGTTGCCCAGGGATACGTAGATGTAGATCGTGTGGGTTGTGCGGGTTGGAGTTACGGTGGTTTTGTGGCGGCCTTTGCAACTACACATTCAAATTACTTTACTGCAGTAAGTGTAGGTGGAGCTATCACCAATTGGACAACCTATCACGCGATGTCCGAATTTCATCGTTTTGCGGAGAAAGTGTTCGGTAGCACTCCGCAAGCGATTCCAGAAATCTATCGGCAGGCATCTCCTGTAACTGCCAGTGTAAATAGAGAAACACCGACCCTCATCCAGCACGGCGATACCGACGCCGTTGTCCCTTTCGCAAACGCACAAGAATTGCATCGTGTCCTTGAAGCACAGGGGATCGCTGTTGAATTCTTCCGATATCCAAGTATGGGACACGGGGTGCCGAATGTAGCACCACGGGCTGCCCAGGCAGTGATGTCGCAGAACCTAAAGTGGTTTTGTCATCACCTTCTCGGGCAGGCACTTGTTTGGGATCATCAAGATGGATTGGAATAACTCTCCCGATCAGATAGCGAGTTTAGCACAGGTTCCACAGTCTAATTTTCAATTATCGCTTGAGTGCGTTGGCAATGTCTTCGTTGCCTTCACGCAACGCCATGTCGAGCGGTGTCTCGCCTTCATAGGGCTGAAACACAACTCTCTTGAATTCACGTAGCGGCCAGACGAGTGATGTAACGTCATCTGTCCATTCGGTGAACTGTTTCGGATGCCGCATTCGACTGACCGTTTTCAGTGATGGATCGGCACCATGGTCTAACAGGAACCGAACCATCCGCAGATTGCCGAGCCGAGCAGCGAAGTGTAGCGGTGTTTCCTTGCCGTATTCGACGAAATGCTCGTTATCCATAATGGGTTCGTCATCAAGTCCACTCAGTGCTTGGGCATTGACATCCGCGCCTGCTTTAATCAGGATGTAGGCTTGTGCGAGATGCGTATCGTCATCGTGGCGGGATTGCACATGGAGTAAGGTTTCGCCGTTGTAGGGCCATGCGAAATTCGGGTCCAATCCGTTTTCTACCATAAGCAGAAACGAATCGAAGTTGGTGACACCGATGCCATGAAACCCAAGATAGGAGGGTTGATTGACATCAGTTCCCTGACCGATGAGATACCGGTTAATCTCGTAATCGCTACTCGGCCAATGCGTGCCGAGGTCGCTACTGTTGTTCACGTCCGCACCTGCCTCTATGAGTGCCTTGACCTTGTCGAGATCTTTGATCCTAATACTGGCACAATGGAGCGGTGATATCCGATTTATTTTCACGTTGACGAGTTCTGGTGCTTCAGCAAGCATTTGTCGAACTGTCTCGGTATCTGCTGTTTCAAATTCTGCCTGCCAACGTTCAATGCGTTCTTGGTTCATTTCATCTCCTTAAACAGAGACAAAAGACGTGTGTGTCCAGAGAGGATATCCAGTGGGATCCCTTTGGACAGTGTCCACTTGCCATGGAATTTAAAACAAAGGGCAGACCTAATGCCTCCCCTACAATACGAGGTGTTCGGACATCCAAACTAAACCTGTGCGGTGATTATAGTAAAATTTGAAAATAAATGGACACTTTAAGAAGATAACCCCCCAGCAAAAACACCCCCCTTATCAGGGGGGCATAAGATCGGAATCGCTTCGATTTGATGTATTTCATTAATTACGGGCTTTACGATAATAACGACATACTCCATAAGGTTTTTCCTCCTCGAATGCCTTCTGTAATTATAGCACCCGCTTAGCGTCAAATACCAGAAGAAACCCAATCAGAGTAGCGTAAAAGCACCAAAGATCGAGAAAACGCTAAAATGACCGAATGACCTTTGCTATCAAACGTTGTTTGAACTTCAAGGCATTTGGATCTCCAAGAATAATGAAGAAATCTGTGCCAACATAACCGGATCGGCGTAATGCGAAGTAGATGTTGATACCCTCCACTTGCCAGATTAACCGACTGCCAAGGCTTAAGGCGGGACTGAAGTCATAAGTGAGCGTTAGAATCTGTTGGTAACGTCTCTCAAAATGCCACTGGATTTGTGAGGAAAGTCCTGCGGTGAAGCCATAGGCGCGGAGATTAAGATTTCCGCTGATGCGATGAATCGTCTCACCTGCCTGTTCACCCCAATTGTAGGTAATGCCAACATTATTGAATCTGTCAGAAGCCCGCGCACGGAATCCAATGCTGAAAACACTATCGCTGAACTCTTCAAATTGCCCACCCCTCCAGCCAGCGGCAAGCGCATAGTCGCTATGTGTTAGGATAAGTGAAGATACATTGAGGGCACGCCGAAAGACCTCGCCTTCGTAAGTATTAGAGATCTGGCTTTGGATAGAAGCCGAGGCTCTGCGGAAGAATCCTTCACGCCATTCGTTAACGAAATAACTCGCTAAATTTACACTGCGATAACCCGTAAATGGATAGTATCCGAGTCTGTCGACGAAATCTGAATCCACAAAAAACGCTGTCAGAGCGTGTTGAAAGAGCGATCCGTTGTAGACTACATTGACGAACCCATCCCTTCCGTCCGATTTACTATCCCAACTTTGAACGAAACGAGAACGCCCTGAAAACTTACCGTAGCGCACATCTCCGGAGAGAGAACCGACATTGTTCACTCCAGTGTCCCGGTGATGATGCGAAAGGAACGCGGCACTGATATTGGATGTCGCTGTGAGTGATTGAGAGACCTGAAGAATAGCGTTCTGGTTGTTCCGGTGATATGTGCCTAAGGTACCGACTGAGGTGTTTTTCGCAAGTTTGCCAAAGAGTTTAAGCCCTCCGTCCATATCTGTTATCCGCCGCGAATGGAACAGGCGACCGAGGCGATAGACATTGCCGCCTTCCGAGAAGAACGGACGGCGATCCGGCACGTAGCGTTCACCGTAGGAGAAATCGATGCCCTCCACCGCCTGTTCAATGTTATCAAAATCGGGGTTTGCAGTGCCGATGAGCCGTAATTGTGGGGTAACCTCATAACGGATGTCTGCCCCCGCGCGGGCAGTATATTTGCTCTCGCTCTCGTCGGTTTCTATTTCGCTGATACCACCAATCAGATAGGGTAATACCTTGAGTTCCCGCTTCCGAGGCGGTGGCAGCACATCAATCCAATGCCCATCGTTCTCTCGAAATTCGTTAACACCTAAGTTACACCACCACGAACGTTCCCCAGTGCGTTGTCGGAATCTGTCAACGTTGATGCCCATCCGAACGGGTTTGGTCGTATTAGGGTAATCCAGCATCTGCCACGGGATCTCCATCTCCACGATCCATCCGTTTTCCACAATTTGGGCAGCAACGCGCCACAATCCAATCCATTCGCTTTTCTCCGCACGTCCCGTAGCGAGATGCGCAAATTTCGTGCCGAGTGGGTTCGCCATAAAGAAATTTCTATCGGAAAATTGGTGTGTATGGAACGGATCAAGACTGAAAGAGACCCAATCTTCACCTTGAAACCGGGTCTGATCTTTGGTTTGGCGCGCCACAATTTTATCGGGCATATCATCGTAGAGGTGAAGTCCGACGTAGATAGCTGTGTCCGTGTAAACGACCCGACCGACTGATTGGTTCTCTGCCGGTTTTTCGGTGCGTTCGTCGGTGAAACCCGTCGCCTTCGGTGCATCTTGCCAGCATACATCGTTGAGAACACCGTCAATGGTGGGTGGCTGCTCGGTTTTGATTGCAGGGAGTTCTTTCTGAACGGTTTGTGTATTTTCTTGCGCCCAAGTTTGTAGGTTTGTGATTAACATAAACAATACTGCTATGCGTATCACTATCATACTATCTCCTGTTTTGCTCGGCTGCGTATAG
>VXXH01000735.1 GCA_009835515.1 Candidatus Poribacteria bacterium | reverse complement strand
TTATTAAGGAGCATTCTCTGATGCAGAATAAGGAACCTTTCGTTCCGAATGTTGTAGGGCTGAAAGCCCAAATTACAAAAATAGTTTTCCCAATTTTCCTGTTAGGTATTCTCACGCCTGCCTTTTCCGAAAACGGAGAGAGTTTTAGACTTCAACTGCTCCACGCAGCAGACATGGAGGGCGGCGTTGAAGCACTCGAAAACGCGCCTCGCTTCTCATCGGTGCTGAACGCGCTCAAAACCGAGGTCGAAAACACAGTGATCATCGGTGCTGGTGATAGCTATATTCCGGGTCCGTTTTTCGCAGCTGCCAATAACGGGAGCCTTCGTGAAGTATTAGGACGAGAAGGCTCAGGACGCGCCGATATTCTGATGCTCAACGCGATGGGCTTCATGGCGGGTGCCCTTGGAAATCACGAATTTGACGCAGGGACCGGTACACTTGCGAGTTTGATTGCAGCAGATAGAGATTATGTTGGAACAGCGTTCCCATTCTTGAGCGCGAACTTAGATTTCAGCCTTGATAGCAATCTCGCTTCCCTTGTTGTTGATCCAGGGCAGGAAGCGAGTACAATTCCGAACAGTATCACTAAGAGTGTGGTTATCACAATGCCTTCGGGCGAAAAGGTTGGGGTTGTCGGTATGACAACGCCACAGCTCGGCAGTCTTTCCGTACCTGGGAACGTCGGCATTGCACCGGCAGATCCCAATGATATAGCAGCATTGGCAGCTATCGTTCAAGAATCCGTTGACGCACTGACAGCAACAGGCATCAATAAAATTATTCTTACCGGACATCTCCAACAGATTAGCCTTGATGAAGCAATTGCGGTCCACGTGAAAGATGTTGATATTATCATTGCGGGTGGTTCAAACACGCTCCTCGCCGATGAAACCGATCGCCTCCACTCTGGCGATACCGCAGAGCGTCCCTATCCAATCTTGACGCAATCCGCATCAGGCGAACCGATTGCGATCGTCGGTACAGATGGGAATTACCGATACGTCGGAAGGTTGGTCGTTGATTTTGATGCGTCCGGTGTCTTAGTTGCCGAATCGATTGACGCTACAGTTAGCGGTGCCTTTGTCACCGACGAACAAGGTGTTGTAGACACCGGTAATGCGGAACCTGCAGCACGCGTGGTCGAAATTACCGAAGCAGTACGGAATGTCGTGACTGCAAAGGACGGTAATATCTTTGGACAGACGAGTGTCTATTTGAACGGGAACCGCGGTGCTGTCCGCACAGAGGAAACAAACATCGGTAACCTAATCGCTGAGGCAAACCTTGCTGCGGGGCAACAAGTTGACCCAAGCGTCGTTGTGTCCTTGAAAAATGGCGGAGGCATTCGTGCACCGATTGGCGTGGCTGCTTATGGCGAATTGCTCCCTCCACCAGCAAACGCCTTGGTCGGTAAAACGATGGGTCAGATTTCACAAATTGACATCGAAAATACGCTTCGGTTCAACAACGGATTGACCCTTTTGACCTTAACCGCAGCGGAACTGCTTGAAGTCATCGAACACACAGTTGCTGCATCCGGTGAAGGCTCAACCCCCGGACGTTTCGCACAAATCGCAGGCATGGCGTTCAGTTTTGATACTTCACTGCCAGAGGGTTCACGGGTTCAGTCGCTTGTCATCACCGACACGGATGGAAATCCGATGGACATAATTGTCCAGAACGGTGAACTGGTCGGAGACGCGGATCGCACGTTCCGAATGGTCACGATCACATTCCTTGTCGATGGCGGAGATGACTATCCGTATGCTAATTTTCCGAATACGCATCGCGTTGACCTTACTGAAACGATGACAGAGGAGCAGTCTGGTGGACAGGCAACCTTCACTAATCCCGGGACAGAGCAAGATGCGCTCGCCGAATACCTCGCGGCGAACTTCGCCGAAACACCGTTTGACATGGTGGATGTTGGCCCCGAAAACGATGAACGTATTCAGAACCTCGCATTTCGTGCCGACAGTCTGGTTGTGCCGGTGGCAGACGAAAACGCGTTCGATATAGCACTCAGTACAGGTTTGAACATGATCAGCTTACCGCTCATGCCAAACGAACCTTACACAGCACGTTCATTCATGGAAAAAACTGGTGCGACGACTGTTATTGAATTCGATGCCGCTACGCAACGATTCATCGGATTCACGGCAAATTCTACTGGTAACGGATTCCCGATTGCAGGTGGAATAGGATACATTGTCAACGTCAGCACACCGAAGACTGTAAGTTTCAGTGGTAGTGCTTGGCAAAACACTCCACCGACAGCAGCGGCTCCGCTGCAGCCATCAACACCGAAGACGTGGGCATTTGTTTTACGTGCGCAGCTTGAAGGCATTAGCGGCGTGACGCTCACTGTCTATAATAGACACGCCAGAGTTGCCGAAGCGGTTGCCGCTAACGGTTTTCATGCTGCTTGGGCAGATATGAACCGCCAAGCCGTTGTCTCTGTTGGTGATACGCTGACGATTGAAGTACGCGACACAACTGGAGATCTGATTCGCACACTCCAACACGAAATCAGTGTCGCAGACGTTCACCGAGCGTTCACCGAACTTCGACTCACATCCGCTGACCTGATCCCGAAACGGACTGTACTGCTTGCCAATTATCCGAACCCGCTCAATCCAGAAACGTGGTTGCCTTATCAATTGGCAAACGACGCGGAAGTCGCGATTCGTATCTATTCATCAGCAGGACAACTTGTCCGGCATTTGGATCTCGGATTCCAACAGGCGGGGTATTATATCGGGAAGTCCCGTGCTGCTTACTGGGATGGACGTAATGATTTGGGTGAACGGCTCGCTTCAGGTGTCTATTTCTACCAGTTGAGCACCCCTGATTCATCAGCAACACGTAAGATGGTCATCAGGAAATAATTTCACACTTATGATAAAAAGAGGAAGACTGGAAGGTTGGAAGTGTATCGTTCACTCCGATCCATTCTTTCAGCCTTCCAACATAATCCTTCCGTTCGCCCTCTGTTACTTATTGGGAAGTTTTCGCCATTGTCCTTCAGTGACCTGATCAATCAGGATACGGGCTTTTTGACTCGCGCGAACTTGCTTTTCGATTTCAGCTGGATCCCACTCTGCTAATAGTTGCGCCTCAAGTTCTTGGCAAATCGTTTGATATGCCTCGTCATTGGCGAGATTCCGAAATTCACTCGGATCTTCAGCGATATTGTAGAGTTCTGGTGGGTCGCCGAGGCTATAGTTGAATTTATATTCTCCCTTCCGCAGCATCGCCATGGGACGTTCAACGCCGTGTGCAAGGTATTCGGAGAACGCAAAATCTTTCCAGTCCCTTCTGGCGCGCTGCATCAACGGCAACAAACTATCTCCATCAAGTTGATGTACAGGCTGCGCGCCTGCAATATCAATAAGCGTTGCCGTTAAATCCACAAGCGAAACGACTTCATCAAACTGTCTACCCGCAGCCATCTCATCAGGGAACATAATCTGTAGGGGAACACGCGCGGATGCTTCATAGAAATTCGATTTCCGCCACATGCCGTGCTCGCCGTTCATTTCACCGTGATCGCTGGTATAGATGACAATCGTATTCTCCGACTGCCCGGTCTCCTCAAGCGTCTTAAGCAAGTTGCCAATCTTTTCGTCAAGGTAGGTAATCAATCCATAATAGCCAGCCCTTCCGCGACGGACGAGTTCCTCTGGAAAATCAACACAACCAAACATACGCCGCATCCGTTGGTAGACCGGGTGCTGGTTTTCAAGGTGTCCCTCTGGAATGTCGGGGAGATCAATTTCGTCAAGCGGATAGAGGTCCCAAAACCGTTGTGGCACGATGAGCGGGAAATGCGGTGCGATAAACGAGACATTGAGTGCCCACGGCTGCTCCTTCCGTGCCGGGTCCCGGAGATACGCCAAAGCCTCTGCCTCCGCGAGGTCATCAACTTCAATCTCCACAGTTGTTCCCGGACGTGCCTGAGCCAGTCCTTGCCATGGACGGTTTGCTGGTGGTGTGCCGTTATCCCAGTCTGTAAGTCCGTGTTGTCGTTCTGCGTGTAGGTCGCGAGCGAGTTGTGCGCGAAATCCGTGGAGTTGGTCCATGCCACCGAAATGCTGTTTTCCAGAGAGCACAACATCGTAGCCCACCGCGCGCAGACTGTGTGCCCATGTAACAGCATCTGGACGTAAGGGTGCAGCGTTGTCCCACGCCCCGATTTTGTGGATATACTGACCCGTCATAAACGACATCCGAGACGGCATACAGAGCGGTGAATTGCAGTAAGCGTTTGCGAAGGTGACACCGTCTTCAGCGAGTCTGTCCATATTCGGTGTCTGGACAAGCGGGTGTCTGTACGGACCGCTGTACATCGGTGCGTGTTCGTCAGACATGATGATGAGAAGATTGGGATGTTTTTTTGAGGGCATGGTATTCCTACATGGACTCAATCAATCCATGGGTAATCAACTTTAAGATTAACAAGTAATTGTTCAAGACCTGTCCCGCCTTGGAGATGGGATAGATTAGATATGTATAGCGGTTGGATTTGACCTTGCTTGCTGCGCCCGCATTTCCGCGATCTTTTCAAACGAGCGACGATCAATCTCGCTTGAGGGTCGAAATAGATTTTCTTCCACGGATTGAGTTCGAGTTTTTTCCTTCTGTTGCATTAACAAAGTAGTAATGTCATCAGGTAATTTAACACCAATCTGCTTTTCAAAATCTGGTATGCTTTGATAGTCATTATGAAATAGAACAACAATGTCTACATTCATATCCTTAGCATCTGTTAGATCCGCCTTCGCCTTCTCCCACTCTCGTTGGTGTAACCATATCTTAGCGCGACTATAATAAGCTCTTGTATAACGAGGGTTGAGTTGTATTGCCATATTAAAATCTGCGATAGCCATGTCAAAGTTTCCATTATTACCATAAACGCTACCACGATTATAATACGATATCTCCATTAATGGGTTAAGTTGTATTGCCATCGTATAATCCGCGATGGCTAAATCAGACTCGCCTTTGGTCCCATAAATGTTGCCACGATTGACATAGGATGGAATATGATCGGGTTGAAATTTGAGGACCATGGTATAGTCCGCAATAGCCTTATCAAAATGACCTTTTTCGTTGTAAGCGACACCGCGGCTGAAATAGCACTCGATGTGATTTGGAACATGTCGAATTACTTTCGTATAGTCTGCTATGGCTTCGTTAAGGTCGCCTCGACTGCTGTAAGTGTTGCCTCGCTCATAATGTGCGTTGAGGTAATTGGGTTGCAATTTTATTGCTTCTGTATAGTTTGCAATAGCCGAGTCAAAATCGTTTTTGTTACTGAAAGCCATGCCGAGAATGAGATATGCATCCGCCGCATTCGGATTACGTTCTACTGCGCCATTACAGTCTGTAATAGCAGAATCAAAATCACCTTTGAGACTATAAGCAGTTGCGCGAGTGATATAAGGGTCAGCAGCATCAGGTCTGAGTTCCATCACTTTATTACAATCAGCAATAGCACTGTCAAAGTCTCCTTTCAACAAATGAACGTGGCCGCGAATAACATAAACATCAGTGTAATTCGGCTTCAGTTCCAACGCTTTTGTATAGTCTGTAATAGCTTTATCAACCTCATCTTTACTACTATAAGCGTTGCCACGAAAAACATAGGCATCAGTAGAGTCTGGCTTGAGTCGTATTGCTTTGCTATAATCCATAACGGCGAAGTCAAGTTCACCTTTACTGCTGTAAGCGTTGCCGCGAACTAAGTAGGCATCAGCAGTATCGGGATTAAGTTGTATCGCCTTATCGCAATCTTCAATGGCACGATCAAGCTCGTCTTTTATAACATAAGAATTTCCGCGATGGTAATACGCTTCGGCATAGTCCGGTTCGTATTGGATTGCCTTTGTGAAATCTTCAATTGCTTTGTCAATGTCACCTTTAGCACCATGCGCCATACCACGTCCGTGATAAGCCCTTGCGGGTTGGCGGGTCCAGAAAATGGCTTCCGTATAGTCGTCAATAGCAAGATCAAACTTGTCCATCTTACGGTAAATATCACCCCGATAGATGTACGGTAAGGCAAAGTTTGGTCGCATTTCAACAGCTCTACTATAGTGCTTGACGGCTTCTTCATAATGCGCCATCCGCGTTGGAGTCACCATTCTCTACACTCCCTCTTTGTTCATGGATTAGACCTTTGTAAATCGCCATGTAGACTTCCATGTGGATGGTCTGATCTTTAATAAAACCATGGATATCGTTGTAAATGGTCTCAACAGATATACCGTGGAAATTTCGCAGGTGCCTTAGTATAGGTTGCTTGAGATCAGCCGGAATATTGATAATATCGTCCTCGCTGGGTTCAATAAAACCATCTGGATGTCGAACAAACACACTCTTCTGAGCAATAACACGATTTATCGGTTCGTAAGATTCCTCAATATAGGGATTTATCTGCTCCTTTTTTAGCAATATAA
>VXXH01000612.1:2601-6469 GCA_009835515.1 Candidatus Poribacteria bacterium | reverse complement strand
AAACAAATACCTGTCCGGTTGCCTCGCCGAGACTAAGGCTGATTGCCACAAAGGCAAGATTCGCCGCATTCAGCATCAGTTCAATACACATAAAGATGATAATCGCGTTTCTGCGAATGAGCACTCCGATGACTCCGGTTGTGAAAAGGAGTGCGCTTAAAACAAGGTAATATTCTAATGCCATATTTTTAATTTTCCTTGCGGTTCGGTCAAGTGGCTTTGGAACTTTAACATCCCTTAGCGTAGATCTGAAAAAACACCCCAGCAAAAACCCTTCCATTACATTACAGGCTACAGTTTCGATACTATCAAGATATTTTTAACTTTCGTCTTGGTTTCCGCGTTTTACCAAGACGATTACACCAATCAATGCCGCTAACAAAATAAGCGAGGTAACCTCAAAAGGTAAGAGGTACTTGCTGAACAAGAGTTCGCCAATTTGATAAGTGGTTGTCGTCACGGATTCCGTAGCGGGTTCTGCGGATGCCACCGCTGTATCGTTGAGCGCATTTACTGCGATATAGATGCCTTCGGCAGCAAAGAGGATGCCTAAGATGATTGCAAACCCTTTCAGTTTACCTGACATTGCGCCTTTCACTGAAAGCGTTCCAAGGTTCAGGAGCATAATCACGAAAAGGAACAGCACCATAATCGCGCCAGCATAAACGATAACTTGCGCTGCAGCAACGAAGTGCGCGCCTAATAACACAAACAGCCCTGCCTGTGCGAAAAACGTTACGATAAGCGAGAGCGCACTATAAATCGGATGTCGAAACGAGATAACAGCAATCGCGCCAATCAGCGCGACAGCCCCAAAGAGAATAAATAGAATCTGTTCTGGATTCATTCGCGCCCTCCTACTCTATAGCGTCTAACGCGCTGGGTGTAACGTGCTGGTCGTTATCCCGTATTGCGGGTTCAGGTGTTTTGTTCATGACCAGCAGCCCTGCCACAATCGATACAACAATAAACGCCGCAACCACATTGCCAATCCCGACAACCAGACGCGAGCCAGTCATTATCCATAGGGTGCCGGTTACGACGATGGAAGTCAAGGCGACAGGTAACAGGAATTTCCAACCAAAGTTCATGAGTTGATCGTATCGGAATCGTGGGAGCGTCCAACGTACCCAGATAAACACGAACAGGAAAATTGCCGTTTTAACGAAGAAGATACCGAACGAGATCAGTCCACTCCATACGGGGCCCCCGACATTTTCCAAGCCGAAGAAGTGCCATCCGCCTAAGAAGAGCGTCACCGTCACAGCGGAACCGACAATCATGTTCATATATTCCGCCATGAAAAACATTGCGAACTTCATGCTACTGTATTCGGTGTGATACCCTGCGACGAGTTCCTGCTCGGCTTCTGCGAGGTCAAAAGGTAAGCGATTCGTTTCCGCATACATCGCAGTCGTAAACGCAAGAAACGCGGGGAAGTGAATGAGGAAGTTCCATTGCCACGGATATGCGCCTTGTTCCATGGCGATTGCCCGAAGACTGAGAGAACTTGTCAACATCAGGATACCGATGATTCCCAATCCGAGTGTTAGTTCGTAGCTAATCATCTGCGCCGATGAACGTAAACCGCCTAAAAGCGAATACTTGTTATTCGATGCCCACGCCCCGAGTACAACGCCGTAAACACCGAGAGACGTAATCGCTAAGATATATAGAATCCCTATATTGATGGACGCAATCTGGAGCGGTATCTCGTAGCCAAACAGCGTGATAGCACTCCCAAATGGTACGACTGCAACGGTAATAAGTGCTGGAACTAATAGCATTGCGGGGGCGAGTACGTAAAGTGGCTTATCCACATGATCCGGGATGAGATCTTCCTTAAACATGAACTTAAGCCCATCAGCGATAGGTTGGAGCAGCCCCTGCGGTCCAACCCGGTTCGGTCCCAATCGATCCTGCATCCATCCACTCACGCGGCGTTCCGCCCAGATCATTATCATAACGCCGATAATCAGCATATGGACAATGATGAGGATTTTAACAACAGAACTGAGGATTAAAACGAGAAGCGGCATATTTTCCATACTTTTAACTTTCCTTGCGGTTCGATAAGGTGACTTGGATTAATAACGGTGATCTCCGTTTATCCAGCGCGCCCGCCCCTTCCCAGTAACGGGCGGGGACCCCGGTTGCGCTTACCACCTCTTTCAATAGCAATCAGCCAGATGACCGCTTTACTGACCACTGACTGCTAATTTAATCCCTGTATCTCCAATTTTTTGATGTGTCGCGTCCGCATAGCCTTGCACATTCTCTGCGATTGCCATGGCAATTTCGCCAGAGAAACGATAGTTCATCTCACCGCCCAACTGGTTAGCAAGTTGCTGTGTGATCTCCCAGTCCACCCGTGCTTCGCCTGGGGGATCAATCGTCTTGCGAATCCGTTGTACCCAGCCCGTTGAATTGGTGAAGGTCCCGTCTTTCTCAGCGAAAGTTGTTCCCGGCAACACCACATCTGCTAATTGCGTAACCTCTGACGGCAAAATGTCTTGCACGATAAGGAACTCAACACTTTCTAAAGCGGCTTTTTCTGTCTCCTCAAGTGGACGTTCTGAGGCACCGCTAACGAGATAGACGACTTTCGCACCTGAGATCTTCTCCCAAAGTGCGTCGCCTTCCAAAACAACGTTCCCGTTCGCGGAACCGAGGATCGTTCGCGCCCCTGCCGTATTCGGATTCTTATCCGCTTCAATTGTAAATTGTGGGAATTTGTGTTCTTCACCGGGTAGCTGCCCGAAGAGTCCTAACTGCGTTGTCTGTAGCACGTCGTGTGCGAACTGCTGTAAAACGTAGTTGTCTTCGTTTGTGGCTTGCGCAGAACCGATAACAACAATGTCCTCAGCCTCTATTTCCGATAACTGCTCCTGAATCACGGTTAGCGCATCCGCCCAATGTGTTGGCGTGAGTGCGTCATCCACGCGTTTAAGCGGGAGTTGGAGGCGATCATCGCTGTTCACATAGTGGTAACCGAGACGACCGTCGTCACACATCCAATGTTGGTTAATATCCTCATGGAAGCGCGGCTTGAGTCTGTAAACACCATCGGCTTTATATTCTACGGTGATATTACATCCGACACTGCATCCTGAACAGACACTGTTCGCCTTCTCCATAAACCACGGGCGCGACTTGAACAAGAAATCTTTGCTAATCAATGCGCCGACGGGACAGATGTCAACGACGTTTCCAGCAAGTTTGTTATCAAGTAACTGAATAGGGGTTCCCTCGTGGCTTCTCGGGATGTCGATTTCGTCGTGGGAACCGCGATTGATTAAACCCAATTCACCGGTTCCTGACACCTCGTCCGCGAATCGGATACACCGAGTGCAGACGACACAGCGCGTTGAATAGAGCAGCACATCGGGTCCGAGGTCTTTCTTCGGTGGCACATTTTTGACCTCAAGATAGCGACTCTTATCGCTTCCGTGCCGATAGGAGTAGTCTTGCAAATCGCATTCGCCAGCCTGATCACAGACGGGACAATCCAGCGGATGATGCACGAGCAGGAACTCCAGTATGTCCTCGCGTGCTTTTTTGACGCGCGGGCTGTCTGTGTAGACGATAAAGTCGTACTTCCCGTCAAGTTTCCTATCTGGCGGTGCTGTTCTTAACACCGTCGTGCATCCCGTTGCGAGCTGCCGGTCCGGGACGATCGCGCCAGCGGGTGGGAAGAACACGTGTGGCTCAACGAGGCACATCCTGCAATTTGCGGGACGGGTCAATCCAGGGTGATAACAGTAGTGAGGCACTTCAATACCGTGTTGCCTTGCTGCCTCAACTACATTCGTTCCATCTTCAACCTCTACCTCAAGGTCATTCAATTTAACTAACGCCATATAATTAC
>VXXH01000612.1:0-2591 GCA_009835515.1 Candidatus Poribacteria bacterium | reverse complement strand
CTCCAATGTATTCCTACCAGGGAAATTACGCTTATGTCAACTTAACAATTTTTCAAGTGACTCAATTTTCTCGCGCAATGCCTGGATCTCTATGGCTTGTGCTTTTATGGTATCCTCTTGTCGTGTGCGTCTGTTCTGCTGATACGCAATGAGGGCCAATGGGACACCTACAAAGGCTATAAGCGCGCCGATGAGTGTTATTATCAATGTTCCCTGAAAGTCTAACCTTTTGCTCTGCTCTGTGAAGCGTTCAGTGAAACGCACCTCAGTTTCGGTAATGCGTTTTTCTAAACGCACCTCAGTTTCGGTAATGCGCTTTTCTAAACGCACCTCGGCCTCGGTAACAATCTGGCGGATCTTCTCTAAGTCTTCAACACTCAGTTCGGCAGTCGCGACAGTGCTCAGGCATAAAAGTCCCACAATGGCAAAAAACAAGGTTTTCATCATAGGTGTTCCTTTCGGCTACCGCCAGTTATGCCCTACAGGTCATCAAACTCTTTCGGAACAAACCGCTGTTGATAGGCGTAATTTTCTTCCGGTGGGACGGTCGCCTCAGCAACAGGCAGCGTGACGAGTTTGCCTTCTCGGATAGTGGCTTCAAATTCGGGTCGGAACTTGCGCATATAACTCACAGCGGGCCAGGAAACTGCGATGCCAAAGACGCAAATTGTGTTCCATGTCATCGTATCCACATTCGCGATGTTGTTAGCGACGCTCTCCAACAGATCAAGATCTTCATAGATTTCTTCTGTTTCGCCGGTATCACCCCATCTACCGTTTTCAGCGACACCGAATTTGGGTCGTGTAATCGTGTCTTTTCGTCCGTTTCCGTCGGCGATACGTTGGACAATATCACGGACCCACGGTGTGCCCCAGCGACACGGCGTACACTGTCCACAGGATTCATGTGCGTAGAACTTCATGATATTGAGCAAGCAATCCACGATACTCCGCGTCTCATTCATGACGATGATGCCGCCGGAACCGAGCATAGACTTTGCGAGTGTCAGCGAGGTAAAATCAAGCCGCGTGTCCAACTCATAGTGCGTCAGAATCGGTGCGGAACTGCCGCCTGGGATGACTGCTTTTACTTCTTCACCGCGTAAACCGCCTGCGACTTCAATGAGCTCCGTGCATGTCAAGCCAAGATCAAGTTCATAAACACCCGGCTCGTTGACATCGCCGCTGATGCAGTAGAGTTTCGTGCCTGTGTTGGGATCCGGTGTTGGGGGATCAGACCGCGTATCGGCATACGTTGGTCCCATTTGGGTGTACCATTCAACACCGTTACCGACAATAAACGGTAGATTGCAGAGGGTCTCCACATTCTGTACGACGGTGGGTTTCATGAACACACCTTCCACAGCAGGGAACGGCGGTTTGTTGCGAGGTTGTCCGCGCTTGCCTTCAAGCGATTCAATCAATCCTGTCTCCTCACCACAGATATAAGCACCAGCCCCTGGGTGAGAATAAATATCGACGTTGAGTCCAGTGCCACGGATGTCTTTGCCGAGGTATCCCTTCTCATAAGCCTCTTTGATCGCTGCGTCCAACATCTTCTTTCCGAGTGTAAATTCACCGCGGATGTAGACATAAGTCGTCTCAATGCCCATTGCATAACAGCAGATCAGGATACCTTCAATCAATAGATGTGGATTCTTCTCCAAGACGTAGCGGTTACTGAATGTTCCCGGTTCACTTTCGTCAGCGTTGCAACAGAGGTAACACGGTTTTATGTCTTTCGGGACGAAGCTCCACTTCAAGCCAGTTGAAAAACCGGCACCGCCTCTACCTTTCAACCCGGAATCCATCACCATTTTAGCAATATCATCTGGTTGATATTCTGCGATTGCCTTTTCAAAACGGGTGTAGCCATCATATTGCCGAAAGACATCGAACGTGTTAATATCAGGCACATCCAGATGCTCGTAGAGAATCCTTCTTTCTTCAATTTTTTTAATCATGCGGGTTTTCGCTCCGATTTTTCCGTTGTCAAAATCGGGTTTTCGATGAATTTGGACAACAAATGTAAAGCAAGTTGGTCATTAATTGGAGTTCTGCATTATATAAAAGCACGAGTTGATAGTCAAACACTGTACGCTAATAACAGAATCTACTTATGCTTCAAGTTTCGCTACTTTAGTATAGCAAGTTTTAGCTCGCAAGCTGCGCTACTTTAGTATAGCAAGTTTTAGCTCGCAAGCTGCGCTAAAATTTCATCAACCTTTTCCGGGGTCAAATTTTTATGAAGATCGTCATTAATCATGATAACAGGCGCGACATCGCACGAAGCGAGGCACTCTACTTTCATGAGTGTGAACTTACCGTCAGCAGTTGTACCTTTCGCGAGATTCGTTTCGGAAGCGATATCTGTGTCGAGTTTCGCCTTGAGGTGATCCAGAACGACTTTGCAATCCCGCAATGCACAAGGCAGCGTATGGCATACGCGAATGACGTACTCGCCTACCGGTTCTTCAAAGAACATCGGATAGAAAGTAACGACATCCTTGACTTTCATCACGGTGACTTCAAGTTGCTCTGCGCCGTATTTCATGACAGCAGGTGTAATGTAACCTTCTTGTCGTTGTGCG
>VXXH01000548.1 GCA_009835515.1 Candidatus Poribacteria bacterium | reverse complement strand
AAGATGAGAATCTCTTTCTGATACCAGCACACCGGGTTGTGACGCTTAAAGATGGGTGGCCTCGTGCTTTTACGGACTATGCAACAAGTGATCCGTACGTCGTTAAGGAGTTCAGTGAACAATTGCGCTTATTAATGGAAGCAGGCTTAGGATCAGGTGAACGTGCTATATTTCCGCAGGAAGGGCGCATGAATAAAACACTCCGAGACGCGATTGCGAGAAGCATCTATGGGGACGCTGAAATTAGATTAGATAGGTCCGGATTACGTAAACGTATTGTCTTAAATGTGGCAGACACTCAACTACCGTTCATGACTTGGTCAACCGGACAGAGGGAATTTACACCTCTTCTGTTGGGATTGTATTGGTTAATGCCCTCTGGGAAAGCGCGGAAGAAAGATAACATCAATTGGGTTATTATTGAAGAACCGGAAATGGGGTTACATCCTCAAGCAATTTCAGCATTGCTTATTGTTTTTTTAGAACTTATGAGGCGTGGCTACAAAGTCATCGTTTCTACGCATTCAGCCCAAATTTTAGAACTTATTTGGGCGATTCGATTTATTGCTAAATCAAATTCTGGTCCAATACGGTTAAGACAGTTGTTAAATTTGGAAGCGGGTGCCTATTCCAAAGATCTCACGGAGACAATCTTAAATAAAAAAACTTTCAAGACCTATTATTTTTCTCGTCAGGATAGTGTTGTGAGCGTCAAAGACATTTCAACCTTAGATGCTGAAGATCCGGATGAAGCAGTATCGGATTGGGGGGGACTTACACTATTTAGTACTAAATCTGCTGATGTTGTTACAGAGGCTGTGTGGGAGAGTGATCTTTGAATTTTACCAATGCTATTAGGAGCACTCCAGAAATTGCGCAGTGTCTGAGGAACGGTTTACAGGCGTTGGGGGGAAATAGTGGCAAAGTTGCTGTACATGAGACACGAGACCTAACAGGAAGCGTTGATGTAGACACTTGTCTGATGAAGCGGTATCCGAACGCACCTCGTTGGGATTACGTGTTCGGTTATAGGGACAGGATTTACTATGTTGAAGTTCATCCGGCGGATAATACGCGTAAGGTAAGGGAAATCACAGCGAAATTGCAGTGGTTAAAGCAGTGGCGTAAACGTTCCGCGAGGAGCCTTGAAGATTTGGAGGGTTAGAGTACTTACCACTGGGTTTCTACGGGAAAAACTGCATCAAGCGTGAAAAGAGGTAAATATCTTCAGATATTGGCACAAAATGGTATCCGTGGGCCAGACTCTATATTGGACGCTGATAGTGTTCCATAGACATATTGGCACTTGTTGTTTTTTAGCACATCATTTTTGGAGGGAAGCAGATGACAATTTATCGAGCAGGTGTAATCGGTTTAGGACGTATGGGCAGCACCTTCGACGACGAAATCACGCAAGGGGGTTCGATCTTTGCCCTATTGCCACGGTCCGACTTACCATGCTGCACCCAATGTGGAACTGGCTGCGGGTGCCGATCTACATGCCGAACAGGCAGCGATCTTCGGCGAACGGTGGGGGCTAAGTTCGGAGCATATCTACAGCGATTACCGTGAAATGCTGGAGAAGGAAAATCTGGATATCGTCAGCGTCTGTACGACAGCACGGATTCGGTCAACTATTGTGCAAGATGTGGCGCGCTCCAGTGTCAAAGCGATCTGGGCAGAGAAACCAATTTCGCTCAGTCTCGCCGAGGCAGACGAAATGGTGGAGACCTGCCGAGCAGAAGGTGTCGCGTTGGCGATCAATTGTGCGCGACGCTGGAATCCGTTCTTTAGTGAGGCTCGAAAACTCATTGACGAAGGCGAAATCGGTGATGTGCTTCAGGTGACGGTCTATGCGCAGTGTGGACTTTCGCACAACGGCAGCCACGCCATCGATATCTTGCGCTACATGGCAGGCGGAAATGTGGAGTGGGTTTTCGGTGAGATGCAATCCGATGCAGCCGCTGAAGGTGAAAGTGACCTACAGGGAAATGGTTATCTCGTTTTTGATAACGGTGTGCGTGCGTATCTCCGCAGTACTTCGTGTGGCGCGGCACCGTGGGAGGTCGATGTCATCGGTACAACCGGACGTATCCGTTCCGTCAACAACGCCGAAACGTTTGAGCTGATTCGTGTGATCCCCGGCGGACGGCGCGGACGCGGCGTACCTGCACAATGTCCATTCCCGATCCCCGTGCGGATGCCAGGCATGGGCATCACAATCGTTGAGGACCTCATTAGTGCCATTGAGAACGGGACATCTCCGAAGTGTTCGGGGGAAGATGGACGCGCTGCATTGGAAGTAGCCGTCGCACTCCGGGAATCGCATCGCCGTGGTGGTGTAAAGGTTGAGTTGCCAGTTGAAGACCGAGGTCTTAGAATTCTCTCCTCGGAGATTCAAGGCGACGACACACCCGCTCGGGTTCGACGGTTACAAGCGAATCGATAGAAATCACTGATGCACTACAAAATCCCCAAAACGGTGAACCGCACAAACTGCTGTAGGAACGGTCTCCCGACCGCACCCGCAGAGGATTGAGGCGAGGAAAAGCACATGAAACCAGCGGATTATGCGTTTTTTAAAGAAAATGGCTATGTCTCACTCGGTAAGATTCTGAGCGATGCCGAGGTTGCGCATTTTGTTCATGCCTTTGACCGGGACCGCACTGAAGTTGAAGATCACTGGTATCGTATTGGACACTACCAGACCGTGAATTGCGATGCACTTCTGACTTCACCTGAATTCGACAATGTGATTCGGCATCCGACCGTCATGGATTGCCTACACACACTGATGGGGAATGCACCTTGCTTTTCAGAGATCTGCATCCGACACATGGCACCGTACGATGGTGAACTGAATCGTGGCTGGCATCGAGATGGCCCGAGGCATTGGCTTGAACATCCGTTGCGGATCGGGTTCATGCAGTTGATGCTATATCTGACCGATGTTGATGAAACGACGCACTGTTTCTCCTTATCGCCGGAATCAGTGGACGCTGAGATTCTCGAAACGGATGAGCAGTTGGCGCGCGGCGGAATTGTCGATTTGTACGGTCCCGCTGGGACAGCCATACTTTTCAACATCGGTGTTTTACACACTGCTACGACCCGTCCGACGCAGGCAGAACGCAAGACGGTGCAGGTCTATTACGGGCATCCGAACCGTCGGTACTTGAGCGAAGATTCGATCATACCTGTTGAACTTTGGCGAGATCATCCCGATCCTGAGGCGCGCGCCTTTTATAGTGTATTCAACAACAAAACGCGCGACTACCTCGAACACACGGCTTCAACGGATGAACTGTCGTTTGAGGATACTTTGATACTCCTTCGTGAACTGGATGTCAAGCACCGCAAGCGGCCGGCGTGAATTGGCGACGGTCTGCTATGAAACGGAACAACTGTGACAGGACTTACGGATTTCAAGTCCCCCTGATAAGGGGGATTTAGGGGGTTAAATACATTGCCTAAAGTTCTAAGGCCTTCAAGACCTCCGCCTGCACCGGATTTACGTAGCACTGATAATACCGTTCAACATCTGCCTCTGGCGTAACACCTTCGTGGACATAGACTCCAAATCGCAGACGGAAAAGGTCATCTTCCAACTCATCAGGTGGATGGTGGAGGATACTCATCTGTTCCGGTACAGCGATTTCTCCGAAAAAGCCCGGATGTTCGGCGTTTTCTGGATGATCAAACAGTGCGATACCAGCCACGCCATCGCCCACCGTGCCGCCTAAATCGCACCACCGTGCGCGTTGGTGATGCACCGCTGTTCTGCCAATCTGTCCTTCAGAATTTTCGACATGCCCTTTTTCTGGGATACCCATTGACGGATTCAAGCGTGCTACGCAGAGGAATTGCCGATCACCGATGTCCAGCGGCGGTGTCGTTTCGTGCGTAATTTCCAGAAACCGTCGCGCATCGTCGGCATACCATACCCGGGCGGTCCGCGTTTCTGTCATGATAACTTCTCCATCTCCCGTGACATGGATCAGGTCTTCGACAAATTCAGCGTAGACGTTCCCTTCAGTGATTCGGACAAAGCGTTGGTGCAACATCTTTCCGCAGGGACCGTAAGGTGGCTCGTCCCAATCAGACCAGATATTCGCAGACCCACCTTCACCGTGTCCCCCGTAAGCGAGGTAAAGTCCTGTGTGATGTGGATGATCTTCGCCGCCAGCCCCGCGGACCACAGTCCCATGATTCCCGTTGAGGGGCCAAAAGTAAGGCTTCCAGACACCGAGAAAGTTGTATCGTGCGAATACCGCGTCATCGGCAGAAATGAGCAGATGCGCGGGTTTCTGTTCGATTTGATAACGCGCTTTGGGTGGCGGCTCATTGGTCTGTCGGATCGCGTAATGTGTTGATGTCCCTGCTGGAAGTTCGCCTGTCTGCCATGCAAGCTCACGTAGCGTCGGCTCGAATTGACAGGGGACATCCTCGCCGGAGACATGACCGTCTGCATCAGTTACAGACATCTCAAGCACTGAGATCCCTTCTTGCCAATCGGGAAAGTAATGTTTCGGTTTAAAACGCAAGCGGACGAGATCATTCTGCCGATTGACCGAACCCGCCTCAACTTTGATGATTACACTTCGATTTTGTGTCAATGGTTCACTCCTATTCTTTTCGTTGTTCTACATTTCTACCAGCTCTGAATGAAGTCCTCCACCTCGAAATTCGCTGGCATGTCTGTCAATTGATAGCGCATTACGCGTGATGTTCTGTCGGGGACAGATTGAGCGATCTCTGCTTCTATTTTTTCGTATAGCGTTGAGAACCGTTTCCAGATGCTTTCGGCATCTTCGGCGGAAAAACGACGGGCAAAGTCCTCATAAAGATGGAAGTTGAGTCGATGTGCGGAAATTTCCCCGATACGTTCTTCAATGGGAAGTTTGCTGACTTCAGGGGCTTTGAGTTTGCGAACCTTGTCCGCCAACTTTGAGAGGAATACGACCGCGACCATACGTTCCTCTTCACCCGGGTGTAACTTCGCCAACCCATCTTGAAAACCGTCAGCGTCCTTGTTACGGATGGCATGAAAGGTTGCCTCAATCACATCGGATTGCTGCTGGTGAAGTTGGAAAAAATGTTCAAATCGGGTGCGAGCCTCAGCGGGAAGGTGTTGGGTGAATTCCAGATTCCAATAAAAATGATCAACGATTGGATACGAATCCCCACCGAAGGCACGGTATCCGAGATGAACAGTCCGTCGCAGTTTTGTGCTATAGTTGCTCCCCCAATGTAAACCCATGTGGCTATAGACAACCCCATCTCCTGCTGAAAGTTCAATCGGGATCCCATCCGGCATTGGTTCTTGGGCGCGGGTCAATAGGTGTTGATGCTCCTCTGGCGTATTTGGACGGCAATAACTTCTCGGTACAAGCCAAAACACGCTATCGTCGTAAAGCGGGATATTCCATTGGACATACCCTGGTCCGTTTTTAACATAATCCATCTGCATGCCTTTTAGCGGTGCCTGTCCCGTCGGATCAATATCGCGGTGCCAACTGGCAGGACCGTGGTCTTGCACAGGATTACACATCAGTGCCATCAGCGTGATCGCTGCCTCGGGTGCGCTCATGAGTTGTTGACTCACGCCAAGCGTGTTCTCATGCAGACAAAACTCAATGGTATTGGCAGTTGCTGCGTCAACGACCTCATCGAAAAACACCCTCGGTTGCGCGCTCGTTGTCCAAACGCCTCCCGGTTTTTCGTCTGGTTTCCGTTCTCTTTCCCAGACAACTTTTTGTTTCTCGACGAGGATTTCAAAATTCGTCCTTAACGCTTCCAACTGCTCAGATGGAACAACCTGTCGCAGCACGATATAGCCGTCATCAATGAGTTGTTGTGGATCTACTTTCATTGGAAAGTTCCTGTGTTATCTTGGATTTCGGATTTCCGTTAAGAAATAAACCAGTTGTGTTCTTTGAATTTGACAATCATTAACGATAAGATTGCGCGGCTTTAATCCGCCCCCAAGTGAGACTTAACTTTGCAGTAGGTTCGACTGATAAGCCCTGTGACTCAAAGTTCTGCTTGATTTCTTCGAGCGTCAGTGCTTTCTTATAGATGCGCACTTCGTCCACCGCGCCTATCAAGTACCCATCGGTATTACCATCTTGAGCGATATTCCAGTTCGTCTCACCGCCGCCTAAATTGCCGGACATTGCCTCCTCCTCTTTGACCAGGACGCTATCGACATACACCTGTGCCTTATCTTCTTCGCGTGTCGCCACCACATGGTGCCATTTGCCATTGGCGTAATCCTCATCAGTTACCCACGCTTTTCTGACGTTGTTGGCTTGCTCGGTATAGTATCGGAGTTGTCCGGTATTCTGATTAAAGCCCAACCGAAAGAAATGATCGAAGAAATTCGTTTTGTTTGTCAGAATATATTGCCAACCGATGCGACTGTTGGGGGTTTTCAAAAACCACGCTTCATACGACGCTGGTTTCTCAC
>VXXH01000194.1 GCA_009835515.1 Candidatus Poribacteria bacterium | reverse complement strand
ATACACACGTCAAAGTTGGTGCTGGAAGCTCGCCGTCGGGTTCACTGTAGGAGCGATTTCTTGATAGCGACAATCTTAAGCGAAGAATATCTTTCATAAACTTGCTGTTAGAAAAAACACCACTAAGGAGTTATGAAAATGTCAAAACGGATTAGAATCGGAATTATCGGGTGCGGTATGATATCCGGTTCACACGTCAACGGCTACCTCGCGCATCCGCAGCACGCCGAAATCGTTGCTGTCTGCGATACAGTGGACGCGAACGTCCAGCGGCGACACGCAGAAGTCTTGTCGGGCGCAGCATCGCGCGCCGAAACCGCAAAAGCTGACGCAGAAAAGGCGGAAACCGCAGAAGCACGCGAACAATTGAAAACCAATGCTGCTCTCTGGGCGGAATATGCTGACAACGGTGTCCAAATCTTCAGCGACTACAATGCGATGATCAAGGAATGCGATTTAGATGCCGTCAGTCTCGCGACCCCGCCGTTTGTACATGAAGGTCCTACTGTTGCAGCTGCACAGGCTGGAAAACATGTCTTCTGCGAAAAGCCGATGGCGCGTACAGCAACAGAGGCGAGAAATATGCGTGATGCTTGTGACGCAGCTGGCGTTAAACTCGCATATCAGAGCGGTGGCACATGCCTCGATCCAACGAGTTACGCCATTCGGGACTACATCACCTCTGGGCAACTCGGTGATGTCTATTACGGTAGACTTACCGGTTACCGCGTTCGTGGTAGACCTAATGTCGATATGTTCGGGTTCGGCAGATGGTTCCTTAATTCCGCCTATAGCGGTGGTGGAACGGTATACGACACAGGTGTCTACGATATCAACCGTTCCATCTATCTACTCGGTTCGCCACAACCCGCCACAATCAGTGGTATCGCCTACCGTGGAATGCTCCCTGAATACACGGGTGAAGAGATTAACGACGTTGAGGAACACGTCTCTATCTTTGTCCGGTTCACAAACGGCATGTCCTTTACCTATGAACACGGTTGGGCAAGCAATATGGCAGGACAACCCCAAGGCATTTTCATCTTCGGCTCCAAAGGTTCGTTCAGTGGTAATAAACTTTTCCTTGAAAAAGGGAAATGGGACACCGACGATCAGGGCAACCGTAGACGTTATCAAAGTGATCTCGTCGAAACGCCGTTGGAGCTACCCAAGAGTTCCTTCCCCGATAAGTTTCGCGATTTCCTCAATGCTTGTAACAGCGACGCGCAACCCGTCAGCAATGGCGATGTCGGTTTGAAGGTTACAGAGATTATGAGTGGTTCGCTCTTGTCAGCGAAACTCGGACGCGAAATCAGTGTAGAAGAACTTTATGAGATAGAAGCACTCCGCACCGAGCCGACACCCGGTTGGCCGATTCCATAAAGCGGTACGCTTCGGATTTTAGGTTGACAAATACCCTCTTAATCGGGTATCCTTTAATGTGTTGTTGGGTGTGCGAAAATAGGTATGAAGCAGAAGGTATCACCTTGAAGGAACATAATACGGAGGATTAAATTTGAAAAGTTTTGAGTTTTATGAACCTACCACCCTTGCGGAAGCATCCCGCCTGTTCGCGGAGGAACACGCGCAGCTCCTTGCAGGTGGGACAGACATTATTATCGGAATGAAGGCACTCACCGAAACGCCAGAGACCGTGATTAGCTTACAGAAGATTCCGGGGTTAACGGGTATCACCACTGACAGTGATAGCATTAACATTGGTGCGATGACAAAGGTGCGCGAAGTTGAGTTGTCTGCGGATATTCAGCAACACCACACTGCACTGGCGGAAGGTGCCGCAGAAATCGGCTCTATCCAAATCCGCAATCTCGCAACTATTGGTGGTAATATTGCACATGCTTCGCCAGCAGCGGATACGGTTGCAGGGTTGCTTGTCGCCGATGCACAGGTTGACATTGCAAGTGCCGATGGTGAACGGAGCGTGCCAATTGATAAACTCTTCACGGGACCCGGGCAGACGGTTTTAACACCCGGGGAGATTATCACTCGCTTTCGGCTCCCGAGTCCGGCTTCCTGTTCCCATTATATCAAACACAAGCTCCGTGAGGTCATGGATTTAGCGTTTATTGGTCGCGCTGCTGCTGTTATTCTTGACAACGGGACAATAACGGATGCCCGAATTGGACTCGCCGCCGTCGCGCCTACGCCGATTCGCGCGGTGGAAGCAGAGGACCTCCTAAACGGGAACGCACCTACGGCAGAACTTTTGGAACAAGCAGGCGAAGCCGCGGCTGCCGGATGCAGCCCGATATCCGATTTGCGATGCTCCGCTGAACATCGTAGAGAGATGGTCGATGTCCTTACAAGAAGAACCCTCCAATACGCTTTGGAGAGAGCAAGCGCGTAAAAAGCATTCATATCTAACGCGAGGAACGACTTTTATGCCTCGCATGTCCAATAAGTTAAGGAGAAAAAATATGGCAAAACTCCCTGTCAATTTAACAGTCAACGGCGACGAACATGATTTACTCATTGAACCCCGAAAAACCTTACTCGCCGTGCTTCGAGATACGGTCGGTTTGACAGGCACCAAGGAGGGATGCAGCACAGGTGACTGTGGCGCATGCACCGTCATCGTTGATGGCAAAGCCGTCACGTCCTGTATGGTACTCGGTGTCACCGCTTCTGGAAAAGAGATTACCACTATTGAGGGTTTAGCCAGTGATGGTGAACTTCATCCGGTCCAACAGGCGTTTATTAATACGGGGGGCTATCAATGCGGTTTCTGCACCCCCGGTTTCATCATGGCATCAAAGGCACTCATAGACGAAAATCCAGACAGAACCGAAGAGGAATTTAGACACGCACTCGGCGGGAATATCTGCCGCTGTACCGGATACACAAAAATTCTTGAAGCAGTTCTGAAAGCCGCGGAAGAGATCCGCACAACCGCATAAAGAACACCAGAAAAATAGTTTTCAGGCATCAGTTTTCAGTCGTCAGTTAAAGAAAGTTTTGACTTACCCAAGCCCTCTTAACTGATAACCGATAACTGATAACTGATGACTCCGAAAAAAGGAGAGAACATGGCAAAGACGCATCGTGGATCAGGCATAAGACACCTTTATGTTGATCCAAATGGAAACGTCCACCAAGGCGAATATAACAACGGTCGTGGAACCTGCCCAGTTTGTGAGCGCACAGGCGTGAAAGTGCTTTTTGAACGAGAAGTTGGCGAAGATACCGTAAAAGTCTGTAAAAGATGTAATACGGCTATCGGACGCGGTAAACTCCACAATCTCGTTGCAAGTGCATAATAGTTATCAGTTATCGGTTAAGAGGTCTTTCTAACAAATCACCCGCCCATGGAAGGCTTCAACTACACGTGAATTGTAAAAATATATCTCTTAACTGAAAACCGAGAACCGAGAACTGACAACCACTCAGAAAGGAGCATTAGATGTCAGAATATACTGTTGTCGGACAAACGGTCGCACGGGTTGATGCCGTCGAGAAAGTGACGGGGGCTGCCCAATACGGCGCAGATGTCCATCCGCCGGGTATGCTCTACGGCAAAATTGTCCGTAGTAAACACGCGCATGCCAATATACGCAGCATTGACACCAGCGAAGCCGAAAAACTGCCGGGTGTCAGGGCAATTATTACCCAAGATGATGTCCCAAGTGGTCGTAGAGTCTTCGCAACCGATAAAGTGCTTTACTTAGGTGAACCGCTCGCTGCTGTTGCCGCAACCGATCCTGATATTGCTGAAGAAGCCGCTGAACGCATTAAGATTGATTATGAAGTACTACCGGTTGTGCAGGACGTTATGGAAGCCATCAAACCTTCAGCACCGCGATTGCACGGTGACGACACAAAAGATGGTCCCAGTCGGAGAGAAATCAGCGGACAAATCCGAACACTGTCTCGTGATAAAGAGAACGACCACAGCGACGAAATCAGCAAACTTGAAGCAGAATTAGAGAACTATCCAGACGAAGTTTATTATAACATTTCCGCTGAAAGCCATACCGAAGCAGGCGACGTTGAAAAAGGATTCGCAGCATCTGATGTCGTTGTTGAGGACACCTATGTGATCCCACGAGTCCATCAGACTTACATGGAACCGCACGTCTCTGTTGCTAGTGCGGATTCATCTGGCAAGGTTACCGTTTGGGCATCTACACAGGGTCCGTTTGCGATCCGATCCGGTATCGCTGGAACGCTCGGTATCCCGTTGACGCAAATCAATGTCATCGGAACGACGATGGGTGGCGGATTTGGCGGGCGTTTCGGCGTTATTATCACGCACGTCCCCGCTGTGCTACTCTCACAGAAGACAGGGCGTCCGGTGCGCGTGCAGATGACGCGTGAAGAGGAATTCACTGACGGTAGACCCGCACCTGGATGCGTTATCAAACTGAAAACAGGTGCTACGAATGACGGGCGCATCCTTGCCCGAGAGGCACTCGCTTTCTGGGATTCTGGATCCGTCTCCGGTGCCTCTATCGGGAGCACAATTCGGGTCCGCGGGGTCTACAAGATTCCGAATCTCAAGGTAGACGCTTATGGTGTTCATACCAACAAATCCGGCACAGCTGCCTATAGGGCACCGGGGGCACCGCAAGCCATCTTCGCAGGCGAATCTCAACTTGATGAGATAGCAGAACGTATCGGTATGGATCCCGTTAAATTCCGGCTTATGAACATGCGCGAAGAAGGTGATGAAGTCCCGGCAGGTGGAAGCGAACCTAAAGTCGGTTATAAAGAGACCTTGGAGGCTGTTGCTGATGCTGCGGGATGGTGGGATCGAGAAGCCGGTGAAAACCAGGGTTGGGGTGTTGCTGTCGGTGATTGGACAAACGGTTGTGGCCCGGGTGGTGTCTACGTTTCTGTTCATGAGGACGGAAGTGTCCGTATCTTCCACGGGTCTATGGACATCACTGGAACGGATACTGCGATTTCGCAGATTATCGCCGAAATCCTGACGGTGCCTTATGAGAGTGTCACAATACGACGCGGCGATACAGATTCCGCACCCTATTCCACTGGTTCAGGCGGAAGCGTTGTGACGTTCACGATGGGCAATACCGCAAAATTGGCGGCTGAGGACGCACACCGACGGATTCTCGAACTCGCTTCAGAACGGCTGAATACCAATGTGGACAACCTTGAGCTCAAAGATGGAGCCGTCCACGTTATCAGCGCAGAACCACCGAAGTCTATCTCATTAGGCGAACTTGCGGCGTATAGCCTCTCCACGACTGGCGGTCCGATCGTCGGAAAAGGTTCCTTCGCACGGCAAGCCAGCACACCCGCACTCGCGGCACAGATTGCTAAAGTTGAAGTTGATCCCGGCACCGGTAGAACCAGAGTCCTTAAACTCGTCGCTTCGCAAGATGTCGGCTTCGCTATCAACCCAATGGCGGTTGAAGGTCAGATTGAAGGCGGAACAGTACAAGGTTACGCATGGGCAATGATGGAAGAGATGCAGTACGGTGAAGAAGGGAACATCAATCCCGGCTTCGTCGATTACCGCGTCCCGACCTCTGCAGACCTTCCAACGGTAGAGTCTGTCATCGTTGAGGTACCTGCCCCGAACGGGCCCTATGGTGCCAAAGGTGTCGGCGAACCCCCCATCACGCCAACATTGGCAACGATGGCAAACGCTGTCAAAGATGCCATCGGTATACGGATTACTGAGTTACCGATCAAACCTGAAAAGGTTGTTGATGCTTTGAAAAGCAATGGACACTAATCTCGTGTTCGTTTTGTAAAGTGACAAAAGTTAGCAGTAGCGTAGCTTCTTGCGCTGCTGCTAATGTGTTTGAAATAATGCCATGATACATAACACTGATGAACAAGCGACACAGAAGAACATTAGAAGCGATCTTTGCACAACCAATCTCAGGCAACATCAAATGGAGAGATGTCCAATCTTTATTAAGAACCTTAGGTGCTATCCTGACAGAACGTGCGGGTTCAAGGGTCTCTATATCGCTTAATGATCACGTTATCGTGTTTCATAGACCACGCCCAAGTCCAAACATGGATAAAGGAGCAGTCAGAGATCTACGGAGGTTTTTCCAAAGGGCGGGGATTACACTATGATTGAATACAAAGGTTATATCGGAGTCGTTGATTTTGATCCGGAAATAGACCTCTTTCATGGAACTGTGATTAATACACAAGATGTAATTACATTCTATGGAGCATCCGTAACCGAACTTCGGGCAGAGATGCAGAAGTCACTTGAAGTTTATTTTGAAGTCTGCGAAGAACAAGGAAAAATGCCAGATAAACCTTTCTCAGGTACACTCACGATCGAAACAACGCCTGAGTTGTACAATCGGATTGCATTGAACGCAGCGCGTCGTCAATTAGAAATAGATGTCTACCTTCAAGAAGTCTTAGAGAAGGTCGTTTCGGCAGATTAGTACAATCCGGTACACGCCTGATACTTTTTGAAACTAAAACTTATGTTTAATGAAATTAGATACGAGCACGGTGAACGCCTTGAT